>CAYOGU010000247.1:0-5712 GCA_964403345.1 uncultured Syntrophus sp.
GGCCGAATCGATCCGCCTGGGCCTCGACCCGGTCGCCGTGGCGTCGCTTCTCCCGGCGGTGGGGGAAGGGGGCCTGTCTTTCGACATCGACCTCCTGGCCGCCCTGGCCCAGGGTACGGGGCCTTCCCAGTCCGGAAGTTCCATGGTCGCGGCTTTGATCTTCGGGGGATCCCCTATCCTGGCCGGCACCGGTGACGAGTCGCGCCGTCGTGCCGCCCTCGCCCTGGTCCTGGGCCTCTGCCCGATCTTCCTGCAGCGGTTCCCCGAAACGGCCGGCGATCTGGCGGCCTTCCACCCGGACATCCCGACGGCCTCCCTGGATCGGGCCGCAGAAGGCATCCTCGCCCGGGGCTGACGGTTCCGGATCACCCCACCTCCTGAGGGTTGTGTCTCCCTAACCGATACACCACCCCGTGAGTGCACCCCTTGCTTTCACCGGAGAAAGGTGATAGGCAAAATCGTCCTGCCGTATATTTCGAAACCACTTTGAAATCTTCATTTGCGACCGATTGACCGCCCCTGAACGGTTGTCAGTAGGGATGACTGTGCACCTCGCGCCGGGAATGCGGCAGGAGGAGCGGCGGTCTTCAGACGAATTGACAGGAGGATCCGATGAAGATATCCGAGATCGAGCTTTATCACGTCAGTGTCCCGCTGAAGAAAACCTTCTGGCCCACCTGGATTCCCGGGTACCCCCAGACCCACAATCGCTTTACCCTCATCCGGATCACGACGGACGAGGGCATCGAGGGCTACTCGGCGGGGGCCGCCATGGGTGCCGAACGGCAGGGGCTGGGCGACCTCTTGGGCGGCTACCTGATCGGGACCGATCCCACCGATATCGGCCGCATCCAGAGTCTGCTCAAGCAGGCGGGCTTCCTTGGCTGGCGCAACTTCTGGATCGAACCGGCCTGCTGGGACATCGCGGGCAAAGCGCAGGGCAAACCCGTCTACGAGTTGCTCGGCGGCGAGGCCAGGCCCGTGGAGGTCTATTGCTCCTTCGGCGAGTTGCACGAACCGGGAAGACGGGTGGAAGAGCTGCTGGCCATGAAGGAGCGGGGCTTTCGGACCTTCAAGCTGCGGGCGAAGGCGGCTGAATTCAAGGATGACGTGAGATTGATCGCGGAGGTGCGGAAAGGTGTGGGCGACGGCCCTGTGATCGGCGTAGACGCCAATCAGGGGTGGCTGGTCTCCATCGTGGACCGCCTCCCCGCCTGGGACCTCCAGCGCGCCTCGGATTTCGCCAGGGCCTGCGCCGATCATGGAATCGAGTGGCTGGAAGAGCCCCTGGACTGGCGCGACTACGACGGCCTGGCGGCTCTCAAGAAGACCTCCCCAGTCAGGATCTCCGGCGCCGAGCTCAACCACGGCTGGGACGAGATCAAGATCATGTTCGAGAAGGACTGCTTCCACGTTTACCAGCCGGACGCCACCTTCGCCGGCGGGATCGCCCAGGTCCAGCGGGTGATCGCGGCCTGCCACGAACGGGACCGCCTCTTCTCGCCGCACACCTGGACCAACGGCATCGGCTTCTACATCAACTGGAACATGGTCCTGGCCGACAAGGCCAATCGCCTCCCGTTGGAGTACCCCCTGGAGGAACCCTCCTGGGTGCCGCAGTTCAGGGAGGGCATCATCGAGCCCATCGTGCCCGACGCCAACGCCATGCTGCATCCCTTCAGGCGGCCCGGCCTGGGGTTCGAGATCGACCGGGGGCTTCTCAGGAAGTACGGCAAACGCTTCTACCGCATCACCCGGCGCAGCCTGGCCTTCAAGGTCATCCGGGAGAAGGGGCTCAAAACGGCCCTGGCGCTGAAGAAGCGCAAGGAGGGACAGAATTAACTCCCAAATCCATTTGGAGGAAATTCCTCCCGGAGTCCTGCCGGAACGCAGCGGGCGAAACCCCCGGTAGCCGCAATCGCCATTTGCTTTTTTCCGCTCTCTGATTTATGAACATATCAAGAGGCGTTGAGGCGTCAGGCCCCATATCAGCAGGAGGAAAGATCCCCTATGTTGACGGTTGAAAAGATCGGCGGGACGTCGATGTCCCGGTTCCAGGATGTGCTGACCAACATCATCATCGGCAAGCGGGGGAAGAAGGGAGTCTACAACCGGATCTTCGTCGTGTCGGCGTACAACAACGTGACCAACTGGCTCCTCGAACACAAAAAAACCGGGGAACCGGGGGTCTACACCTGGTTCGAGCAGCAGACGGACTACCATGCTCCTCTGGAAGCCCTGCTGGCAAAGCTGATCGAAATCAACAAGACCTTCGCCGATGTCGGTCTGGATCTGGCCGCCGCCGAGGCGTACATCCGGGAGCGGGTCAACCGGACCAAGGTCACCCTCGACAGCCTGGCCCACGTCCTCTCCTCGGGTTACCTGGACAGGCAGAGCATCCTCCTGGCCGCCCGCGAGATCCTGGCCTCGGTGGGAGAGTCCCATTCCGCCTGGAATTCAGTCAACATCTTGCGCAACAACGGGATCCGGTCCACCCTCGTCGACCTGAGCGGGGTCCGGGACTCCCAGTTCCTCACCATCGACGAGCGGATATGCAAATCGTTCCGGGGAATCGACTTCTCCAAGACCGTGACCATCGCCACGGGCTACGCCAAGGGCACCGAGGGGATCATGCGGGAATTCGACCGCGGCTACTCGGAGGTCACTTTCAGCAAGGTCGCCGTGGCGGTGAAGGCGGACGAGGCGGTGATCCACAAGGAGTTTCACCTGTCCTCGGCGGACCCCAAGATCGTGGGCCGTGAGAAGTCGGTCATCGTCAACTTTACCAACTACGACGTCGCCGACCAGTTGGCGGACGTCGGGATGGAGGCGATCCATCCCAAGGCCTCCAAGCCCCTCGAGAACGCGGGGATCAACCTGCGCATCAAAAACACCTTCGATCCGGAGCATCCCGGCACGCTCATCTCCAAGAACTATGTGGGGCAGGAGTCGCGGGTGGAGATCGTCACCGGGACCGACAAGGTCGTGATCGTGGAAATCTACGATCCCTCCATGGTGGGACAGGTGGGCGTCGACATGCAGATCATGGAGCTCTTCACCAAATACAACGTCAGCTACGTGGTGAAGACCACCAACGCCAACAGCATCTCCATGGTGATCTGGGAGAAGGATCGCAACAAAGATCTGATCCGGGAACTCAAGGAACGTTACCAGTCGGTGACCGTCAAGAACGTTGCCGTCGTCTGCGCCATCGGGACGAACTTCGCCAAGCCGGGGGTGCTGGCCAAGGCCGCCAATGCGCTGGCGGCCAACAAGATCAACGTGGAGTGCATCTCCCAGTCGCTCAGGCAGACGAACATGCAGTTCGTGATCCGGCGGGAATCCTTCGAAAAGGCCATCATCGCCCTCAATGACGCCCTCTGCGTGGATCGGTTTTGAGAAGCCGGACGCCAGCAAGCAGCAAATCCGCCGGCAAACCCCTGGCAGCACCGGGAGATCGCCGGGCGTTTTCTCGGGTCATGCCCGGACCGATGGTCTTGAAGACAGATCCCTCCGTCGCCCTTTCGGGAATCGGGAACAGGGACCCTAAAGGGAGATTACGGATGTCACGGTTTGGATCTCCTGTTTCAGGATCTTCTCGATTCCGTTTTTCAGCGTCATCTGGGACATCGGGCAGCCATGACAGGCACCGGTCAGCTTGACCCGGACCACGCCGTCCGCGGTCACGTCGATCAATTCCACGTCACCGCCGTCCGCCTGGAGATTCGGCCTGATCCGGTCGATGACCTTCCGCACGGCTTCTTTCATCTGGTTATCCTCCTGGAAAAATATTCGCCCGACCGGAAACGGGTCAACCGTTCTAAACCGCGTCCACCCTGACGGCACAGACCTTGAATTCCGGAATCTTGGCGATCGGATCCAATGCCGGGTTCGTGAGCCGATTGGCAGGCGCCTCCCGGAAATGGAAATTCATGAAGAGTGTTCCCGCGGGAACGCGTTCCGTCACCACGGCCTTGACTTGGAGGCTGCCGCGCCGGGACGATATCTTCACGAGCTGTCCATCGGCCAATCCCAGGGTTTTCGCATCGGCGGGATGGATTTCCGCCAGGCTCTCCGGGCATCTTTCCGTAATCCCCGGGGACAGGCGGGACATGGTGCCTGTATGATACTGGTAGAGAACCCGACCCGTGGTCAGCACAAAGGGGTACTCCGCGTCCGGGACCTCCGCCGGCGCCTGGTACTCAATGGCGCTGAAGAGGCCGAGTCCCCGGGAGAAACGGTCCACATGGAGGATCCGGGTTCCCGGATGGCTGGCGTTGGGACAGGGCCACTGGATGCCGGCCTGCTCGATCCTCTCGTAGGTGATCCCGCCGTAGCTCGGCGTCAGCACGTTGATCTCCCTCATAATCTCTTCCGCAGAGCCATAGCGCATGGGATAACCCATCTTCGCGGCCAGCTCGCTGAGGATCTCCCAGTCCGCCTTGGCCCGGCCGGGGGCGGGAACGGCCTTCCGGATCCGCTGCACTCTCCGCTCCGTGTTGGTAAAGGTACCGTCCTTTTCCGCAAAGGAAGCCGCCGGCAGGACGACGTGGGCCAGCCGGGCCGTTTCGGAAAGGAAGATGTCCTGGACAACAAGACATTCCAAACGTCTCAGCGCCTCTTCCGCATGGGTCAGATCGGGATCGGAGAGCATGGGGTTTTCGCCCATCACGTAGAGGGCCCGGATCTTCCCCTCATGTGCGGCATTGAGGGTTTCCACAATGGTGATGCCGGGTTTCGACGGAAGGGACACCCCCCAGGCCTTTGAAAATTTCGCCCGGATCTCGTCGTTGACGACAGGTTGATAACCCGGAAAAACGATGGGCAGGGCTCCCATGTCGCAGGCCCCTTGGACGTTGTTCTGGCCTCGCAGAGGATTCACCCCTCCCCCCTCGACACCAACATTCCCGCAGAGCATGGCGAGGTTGGCGCAGGATTTGACGTTGTCGACACCGGTCGTGTGCTGGGTGATCCCCATGCTGAAGAAAATCGAGGCGGGCTCCGCCCCCGCGTACATGCGCGCTGCCGCTCTGATCTTTTCCGCCGGCACGCCCGTAATCTCTTCTGCATACTCGGGGGTGTACTTCGCCACGACCTTCTGCATGGCCTCGAAACCCTCGGTGCGGGTTTCCACGTATTCCTTTGCATAGAGGCCTTCGGCGATGATGACGTTCATCATGCCGTTGAGCAGGGCCACATCGGTGCCGGGTTTCTGGCGCAGCCAGAGGGCAGCGTATTTCACCAGGTCGATTTCCCGGGGGTCCGCGACGATCAACTTGGCACCGTTCCGGCGGACGGCCCTTTTCATCCGTGCGCCGATCACGGGATGCTGCTCCGTCGTATTGGTGCCGATGGCCAGGATGACCTTCATGGAATCCGTTTCGTCAATGGAATTGGTCATGGCGCCGCTGCCGAAGGTGGTGGCCAAGCCGGCCACTGTGGAGGCATGGCAGAGCCGGGCGCAGTGATCCACATTGTTCGTTCCGATGACGGCTCGCATGAATTTCTGGAAGAGATAATTCTCTTCGTTGGTGACCCGGGCGGAGGAAAAACCGGCGACGTTGTCCGGCCCATGCTTCGCTCCGATCGCTTTGAAACGCTCGGCGATGAAGTCATAGGCTTCGTCCCAGGTCGCTTCCTTCAGTTCCCCGTCCCTGCGGATCAAGGGGGTCTTGAGGCGGTTGGGATGGTTGATGAAATCCAGGCCGAACC
>CAYOGU010000248.1:0-5661 GCA_964403345.1 uncultured Syntrophus sp.
GAAAAGGAACTGATCCCCATCGAGGAGGTCAAGGACATCCAGGGCTACGGCATTATCTTCATCGGATTCCCCGTTCAGGCCCACAGCGTGCCGGCCAAAGCCCTCCCCTTCTTCAAGCGCCTGCCCGAAGGACAGAGGATCGCCCTCTTCTGCACCCACGGATCGCTCAGGGGCGGCCACCTGCCTAAGCAGGCGCTGGAACACGCCGTCGGCCTCGCCTCGAAGGCCAAGGTCATAGGAACCTTCGGAACGCGCGGAAAGGTCAGTCCCCATGTTATCGAGGCCCTGACGGCCAAAGCGGAGCACAAGACCTGGACCGAAGAGGCCCAGGGGGCGCATCGCCATCCCGATGAGGCAGACCTAGCCGATGCCCAGGAATTCGCCCGCGGCATCCTGGCCAAAATCGGCCGATAGCCCATTTCCCATCGGGACGTGACAGCCAAAAAGAAACCCCGGAAGGTTTTGACCTTCCGGGGCGTTTTTTGATCCTCAGAGGATTTCCGGGAGTTTGGCCAGTGCCTCCTCCAGCCTTTCCGGCTGGGGTCCGCCCGCCTGGGCCATCTCGGGTCTGCCGCCGCCGCTCCCGCCGACGATAGGCGCGATCGTCTTGATGATGTTTCCCGCGTGATAGCGGTCCGTCAGGTCTTTCGTGACCAGACACAGGAGCATTGCCTTCCCCTCAACCCGGCTTCCCAACAAGATGATCCCGGAACGGAGCCGGTCCCGAAGTTTGTCGCCGAAGTCCCGGAGGGTCTTGACGTCGGAGGCCTCGACCGGTGCCGCCAGGACATCGATCCCCTTGACCTTCCGGAGGCGCTCCATCAGGTCGCCAGAATCCTTGGCCGCCAGTTTGCCCTTGAGGGCCTCGATCTCCCGCTCCAAGTCCCGCTCCCGCTTCAGGAGCTTTTCCGTCCTTTCGGCGGTCTCAAGGGGACCGATCTTCAGGAGGCCCGCCGTCCTGCGAAGCTCCCCCTCTAGGCGCTGGACATGGGCGAGGGCACCCCGGCCCGTCAGGGCCTCGATCCGCCGGACACCGGCGGCCACAGCCGATTCGTGGACGATCTTCAAAAGTCCGATGTCGCCGGTCCGGAACACATGGGTCCCCCCGCAGAGTTCCTTGCTGAAGGCCCCCATTCCGACGACCCGGACCGTTTCCCCGTACTTCTCGTCGAAGACCGCCGTCGCTCCTGTCTTGACCGCCTCGGCCAACGGCAGAACCTGGGTCTGGACCGGCACGTTTGCCCGGATCATCCGATTGGCCAGAGTCTCGACCTTGAGCAGTTCCTCCTCCTCGATCCGGGAGAAGTGGGTAAAGTCGAAGCGGAGACGCTCGGCGTTCACCAGGGAGCCGGACTGTTTGACGTGCTCGCCCAAAACCTGCTTCAGGGCGGCCTGGAGCAGGTGGGTGGCCGAATGGTTGGCCTCCGTGGCCCTGCGGGTCTCGTCGTCGACCTTCAGAACGACCCGATCCCCCTTCCGCAGCATCCCCTTTTGAAGCCGACCGACATGGGCGATGAGGGTCTCCAGGGGCCTCCTGGCGTCGGTTACCGCAAAGGAGAAGCCCTCCCCCTCGATCACGCCGGTGTCGCCCACCTGGCCGCCGATCTCCCCGTAGAAGGGGGTCTCTGCCACGATGATCTCCGCATCCTGGCCCTCGGCAATCCGGTCGACCGCTTGGCCCTCGCTGAGGATCGCCGTCACCACCGATTCTCCTGTAGTCCTCCCCTCGTAACCGACGAACTGGGTCGCGATCCCCTCGACCCCGAGGCGGTGGTAGATCTCCGAGACCGCTTCCTCGCCGCTCCCCTTCCAGGATTCCCGAGCCTTCTCCCGTTGGGCATCCATGGCCCGTTCGAAGCCCTCCATGTCGAGGGTAATTCCATCCTTCCGGACGATGTCGGCCGTCAGGTCCGTGGGGAAACCGTAGGTGTCGTAGAGTTTGAAGACGATCCCGCCGGGGACGACCTTTCCCCCGGCCCCTTTGAGGGCGGCCACCTCGTCCTGGAGGATCCTGAGGCCCGCATCGAGGGTCTCGATGAAACGCTCCTCCTCGTTCAGGACGACCTTCCTGACAAAGGAAGCCCGCTCGATGAGGTCGGGATAGGCCCCCTTCATCTGGTCGACGACAATCTGGGCCACCTCGTTCAGGAAGGTCCGGTTCATCCCCAGGAGCTTCCCGTGGCGGGCCGCCCTCCGGAGGATCCTCCGAAGGACATAGCCCCGCCCCTCGTTGGAGGGCAGGACGCCGTCGCCGATCAGGAACGTCACGGCGCGGCTGTGGTCGGCGATCACGCGGATCGAAATGTCGTCCTCCTCGTTTCGTTTGTACGTCCGGCCGCTGATCTTTTCAATGAACCGGATGATGCCGGTGAAGAGGTCGGAGTCGTAGTTGCTCTTCACCCCCTGGATCACCGCAGCCAGCCGCTCCAGCCCCATCCCCGTGTCGATGTTCGGCCTCGGCAGAGGGGTCAATTTCCCCGAGGCGTCCCGGTCGAACTGGGTGAAGACGAGGTTCCAGATTTCGAGATGCCTGTCGCAGTCGCAATGGACGCTGCAGTCGGGTTTGCCGCAGCCCGCCTCAACGCCCTGGTCGTAGAGGATCTCGGAGCAGGGGCCGCAGGGGCCCGTCTCGCCCATCATCCAAAAGTTGCTCTTCTCTCCCATGCGGACGATCCGCTCCGACGGAACCCCCATCTTCTCGTGCCAGATCCGGTAGGCCTCGTCATCGTCCTGGAAGATCGTGATCCAGAGTCGTTCCTTCGGGAGCTTCAAAACCTCGGTCAGGTACTCCCACGCCCAGGTGATCGCCTCGTCCTTGAAATAATCGCCGAAGGAAAAGTTCCCCAGCATCTCGAAGAAGGTGTGGTGGCGCGCCGTGACCCCCACGTTCTCCAGATCGTTGTGCTTGCCTCCGGCTCTGACGCTCTTCTGGGCGCTCGCCGCCCGGCGGTAGCCCCGGTCCTCCAGGCCCAGGAAGCAGTTCTTGAACTGGACCATCCCCGAATTGGTGAAAAGGAGTGTCGGGTCGTCCTTCGGGACCAGGGAGGAACTCGCCACCCGCGTGTGGCCCTTGCTTTCGAAAAATGTCAAGAAACTTTCTCTGATCTCACTCCCCGTCATCGTCATGAAACCCATCCTCCGTTCTCTTCAATTGCCTCATGATCAGGGCCGTGGGGAATCCCCTCCCTGCCAAGCCCCTTGCCAAAGCCGCCCTCCGCCGTTCGTCCAGCGCGGCCGGTTCCATCCCTTTCGTTTTTTTCCTGAAGAGCCGATCGAGGGCTTCCTCCTCGCTGAACTCTTCCCGGACCTCCGCGATCGCCGCCCGGCCCAGGTCCCCGTCGATCCCCCGCTCGGCCAGATCGAGGGCGATTCGCCGATCCCCGGCCAGGCGGTTGACGGCCAGCTCCCGGGCCCGCTGCCGGGCGTAAAGGGCGTCGTCCAGATAGCCCAGAGCCCGGCACTTCTCGATCACCGCCGCGACGAGGGCCTCCGGAAAGCCGGCCTTCAGGAGCTTCCCGCGCAATTCCCTCTCGCTGTAAGCCCGAAGGGCCAGAAGTCGATAGGCCTTCCTCTCGGCCTTCTCCCGGAGCTCTTCACCCATCGCTATTTCGACTCTTCCTTGACGACCGCGCCCCCCTTGGGTTTCAGGCCGAGCTTCTCGCGGACCTCGGCCTCGACCTCATCCAGGACTGCAGGGTTCTCCTTCAGGTAGATCCGGGTGTTGTCCCTCCCCTGTCCGAGGCGCTCCCCTTTGTAGGAGTACCAGGCGCCGCTCTTCTCGATGATCCCCTTATCGGACGCCAGGTCCAGGACATCACCCTCCTTGGAGATCCCCTCGCCGAAGATGATATCGAATTCTGTCTCCCTGAAGGGGGGGGCGACCTTGTTCTTGACCACCTTGACGCGGGTCCTAAAGCCGATCACGTCCTGTCCCAGCTTGATGGCGTTGACTTTCCGGATGTCAAGCCGCATCGTCGAGTAGAACTTGAGGGCGTTGCCGCCGGTGGTCGTCTCGGGATTCCCGAAGAAGACGCCGATCTTCATCCTGAGCTGGTTGATGAAGACGACCGTCGTCTTCGACTTGCTGATGCTCCCGGTCAGCTTCCGGAGGGCCTGGGACATGAGCCGCGCCTGGAGCCCCATCTGGGCGTCCCCCATCTCTCCCTCGATCTCGGCCTTGGGGACGAGGGCCGCCACGGAATCGACGACCAGGACGTCCAAGGCCCCGCTCCGGACCAGGGTCTCGGCGATCTCCAGGGCCTGTTCGCCCGTGTCCGGCTGGGAGATGAGCAGGTCGTCGGTGTTCACGCCGATCTTCCGGGCGTAGGTCACGTCCAGTGCGTGCTCGGCGTCGATGAAGGCGGCCAGGCCGCCCTGTTTCTGCGCTTCGGCCACGATGTGCAGGGCCAGCGTCGTCTTTCCGCCTGATTCGGGCCCGAAGATCTCCACGATCCGACCGCGGGGGACCCCGCCGGTCCCAAGGGCCATGTCGAGGCTGATCGACCCGGTGGAGATGGCCGGGATGTCCGAGATCACCTCGCCGCCGCCCAGCCGCATGATCGCCCCCTTGCCAAACTGCCGTTCGATCTGGGTGATCGCTAGATCGACCGCCTTTGTCCTTTCCGAATCCGCTCCCATAAGCACCTCCCCGGTGATTTCTATGCTTGGCCCCTTCGATCGTCCCACAGCCCGATTCTCCTTACCGTCCCGTGAAAGGGAATTCCCTGAGTTTCGTATAGATCGCCCCCTGGGGCGTCAAGTCGCTTTTAAACAGGCTAAGGCCCGCGGCGACAAAACGCCCCGCCTCGCAGTCCCCTCTTTTTTCCAGCGCCCGGCCAAGCCCCGTCAGGCCCTGCTGGGACCGGATCCTCGCCAGGGTGAGGTGGGGCCGGAAGGGACGCTCCTCACGAGGAAAGCCGATCCGCTGGAGATCCCGCTCCAGGGCCGTCTGCAGCGTCAGGAGCCTCTCCACATCGCCTGTCATCCCGAGCCATAGGACGCGCGGCCGGCGCAGGTCGGGGAAGACCCCCGTCCCGCTCACGGACAGACCCGGCGGATCGTGGCCAGCCGCGGCCTTCTCCACGACGGGCGAGATGTCGGACACGGCGCCCTCGGGGATGTCGCCGAAGAATTTCAGCGTCAGGTGGATCCCCTCCGGTCTCACCCAGCGGATATCTCCGCGGATCTCCCTTTTCAGCCGTTCCTGGAGCCTCCCAATCTCCCCGAGGATTTCCTCGGGGATCCCGATCGCCAGGAACGACCGGATCATTCGGTCTCCGTTCACAAGTCTTTCTCCCCCGCCAGATGGCGCCGGAGCATCAGGAGGGCCGCCTGGGAAGCCATGACCTTGTTGCGCCTCCGGTCCCACCGCAAGGCGTGCCGACGCTCGACGGTCGATCGGCCGTCGGCCAGGGCCATGTGGACCGTCCCCACGGGCTTGGCCTCGGTCCCGCCTGAGGGACCGGCGATCCCCGTCACGGCCAGGCCCAGATCGGTCCCAGCCAGGCGCCGGACCCCTTCGGCCATGAGCCGCGCCGTCTCGGCGCTGACCGCCCCGTGCTCCCGGATCACCGCCTCGGGCACCTCCAGGAGGGCGATCTTGGCGGCATTGCTGTAAGTGACAACGCCCCTCTCGAGAAAAGCGGAACTCCCCGGGACGTC
>CAYOGU010000249.1:0-5645 GCA_964403345.1 uncultured Syntrophus sp.
CAAGGACCCGGCCAGGCGAATCGGCAAGATCGGGATCATGGATAAAAAGGAGGCCGCCGCCCTGATTCAGAAGCAGGTGGAGGCCCTGAAAAAGGTCCTGGAACGCTACCCCAGCGCGGTCGGTTTCGAAGTGGCCACCGACCCGGTCAAGCAGGACTCCCTCTGGGTGGGAAGGCGAAGCGCCCTGCAGGTCCTTCACAATTACGACCCCCGCAAACGCCCCCTCACCATGATCGAGTGCGTCGTGCTCCCCAGGGACGAGGCGAAGATCGCGGATTTCATCAACCACATGGAGAAGGTGCTCGGGGAAGAGCAGGTGGTCGCCGGGACGCACGGACACGCCGGGGACTGCAACTTCCACATCTACCTCCTGCTGAACCTCAGCCAGCAGCAGGACCGGGAAAAGCTGATCCACGTCATGACCAAGATTACCGAAAAGGTCTGCGCCATCGGGGGGAGCATGAGCGCCGAACACGCCGATGGAAGGACCCGGGGCGTGATCCTGCCCCATGTCTTCGGCCTGGATCTCTTCGATCTGTTCGTCCGGATCAAGGAGTTGCTCGATCCCCGATTCATCCTGCATCCCGGCGTCAAGATCATCAAGGAGGCCCGCGACAAAAAGCTGGATCAGGCCATCGAAGAGTTGGTCGGGATCAATGAGAAGGACAGCCGGCTCAATCTCGCCCGTTTCCGGGATTTCTCCCATCTCTTCAGCGGCGCCTGCTCCTTCTGTTCGCAGTGCGCTGACATCTGCCCCGTGTTCGACAAACTGTCGGAGGAGTTCACCACCCGCTCCGAGGCGGCCCCGACATTCAAGCGGGCCCTGGCGATGTCCCTCGATATCAACAAGGACCTGGAATCCCTGATGAACGATCCCTTGCTCCAGAAGGTCTATGATCTGTGTCTGCTCTGCGGCCAGTGCACGTTCAAATGCGCGACCAATGCCAGCATGCGGGACATCGTCATCAAGATGCGGGAAGCCAAGCGCAGCAAGGTGGCCGCCCCCTTCCTCCATTACCTCATGGCCCATCCGGGGGCCTATAACTTCGTGATTCATCTCCTGGGCGCGACGCAGGGGCTCTGGTCCAACAAGTTGAGCCGCAAGATGCTTTCGCTCGTTCCCCGGGAATTGCTTCCCACCCGGATCCCCTCGGGGCGCTATCTACCGAAGCTTGTCGGAACCAGCGTGAGGGAAAGATACCCTGAACTGGTCGATATCCCCGCTTCCCAGGCGGACATCGCCCTCTTCTACGGATGTACGTCGGACCTCTTTGAGGAGCCCCTTGCGGACAGTTTCATCCGGATTGCCAGAAGCAACCACTGGAAGATCTCCCTGCCTGCCCAGCGGTGCTGCGGCGAGCCCTTCAGCGCTGCGGGGAACCTGTCCGAGGCCCATCGCCTCGCCCGATACAATATCGACCGGCTTGGGGATTACAAATACGTCATCGCCTTCTGTCCCTCCTGCCTCTATGGCATCAAGGAATACGCAAAAGATTTTGCACAGATGAAGGACACGGTCTATGAGGAAAAGGCCAAGGCCCTCATCAAGAAACTCTACGAACCCGCCCAGTTCATGATGGAGGTCATCGGGGCGGATCATATCGCCAAACCCCAAAAGGCCCTGAATCGGAAGGTGACCATTCACCTGTCCTGCCATGAGAAACTGGGGCAGAAAATGACCGCTTCGGCCAACCATACCCGTGCCATGCTGAAGATGATCCCCGGCCTGGAGGTCGTGGAGATGGCAGGAGCGAACGATTGCTGCGGCCTGGCCGGTCCCTGGGGGCTGGGCGATCATTACGATCTGACACTCAAGCTGCGGCAGGACAAGATCCGGAACATCCTGGACTCCCGGGCGGACATCGTCACCAGCTGGTGCTTCGGCTGCATGCTCCAGATGAGGGACGGCCTGGCCCAGGCCGGAGGCGGAAGCAAGGTCGTACACCCACTGCAGCTGTTGAGCGAGGCTTATGAGTGATAACGATCATTCCATTTCGGCAAAATGCGGTTTAAAATGAATGGGTATAGGAAGAGATAAGGGAGGCAAGCCATGATCCGTTTCAGTGCCAACCTGACCATGCTCTTTACCGAGGTGGATTTCCTCCAGCGGTTCGAGCGGGCCGCCAAGGCCGGCTTCAAGGCCGTGGAGTACATGTTTCCCTACTCCTGGGAGAAGGGGGAACTGGCCGAGTATCTAAAGCGATACGGCCTCCGGCAAGTTCTGTTCAACCTCCCCGCCGGCCACTGGGCGGACGGCGAGCGTGGCATCGCCTGCCTGGCGGACCGGGAGGGGGAATTCCGGGACGGGGTGGGCCAGGCGATCGAATATGCAAAGGCCCTGGAATGCTCTCTCGTGAACTGCCTGGTCTGTAAAGCCCCCGCCGAATCGCCGGAGAAGGCCCGCCGGACCCTCGTCGGCAACCTGCGCTTTGCCGCATCGGCACTGGAAAAGGAGAAGATCCGCCTGCTGGTCGAACCGTTGAATCCCCTGGACGTCCCGGGATTCTATCTTTACGGGACCAACGACGCACTCCAACTGATCGAGGAGGTCGGCCACCCCAACCTCTGGCTCCAGTACGACATCTACCATATGCAGATCATGGAGGGAAACCTCATGCGGACGATCGAGGCCAACATCGGTCGGATCGCCCATATCCAAGTCGCCGACAACCCAGGACGACACGAACCGGGAACAGGCGAGATCAATTTTCCGAACATCTTCCGTTTCCTGGATCGGTTGGGATACGATGGATGGATCGGCTGTGAGTACAAACCCCTCGGCAGCACCGAGGAGGGGCTTGGCTGGATGAAGCCCTATCAGTAGGGCGGCATGTCCCGGGCAGGGAATGGGAGACTTTCGAAACTTATCGTTGATAAAAAGGGGGATGGTTTATGGCAGAGTTGGGATTCATCGGCTTAGGAATCATGGGGAAACCCATGGCGGAACATCTTTTGAAGGCTGGAAACACTCTGTACGTCTATGACGTCGTGTCACAGTCCGTCGCGGATCTGAAACAGCAGGGAGCGATCGCCTGCACGTGCGCCAAGGAGGTGGCCAGCAAGGCCGGGATCGTTTTCATCATCGTGCCGGATACGCCGGATGTCGATGCGGTCCTCTTCGGCAAAAACGGCGTCGCCGAGGGGATCAAGGCCGGTTCGATCGTCGTCGACATGAGCTCGATCTCGCCGATCGCGACCAAGGAGTTCGCCAAAAAGCTCAAAGCCATGGGTGTCGAGATGCTGGATGCACCAGTCTCCGGCGGCCAAGTGGGCGCCCAAAACGCATCCCTGTCGATCATGGTGGGGGGAGCCACCGAGGTCTTCGAGAAGATCAAGCCCTACTTCGACATCATGGGAAAGAACATCGTCCTGGTGGGAGGCAACGGCGACGGGCAGACCTGCAAGGTGGCCAATCAGATCGTCGTCGCGCTGAACATCGAGGCCGTCGGGGAGGCCTTGCTCTTTGCCTCGAAGGCCGGCGCCGATCCGGCGAAAGTACGCACGGCCCTCATGGGCGGCTTTGCCGACAGCCGGATTCTCCAGCTCCATGGCGAGAGGATGATCAAGAGAACCTTCCAGCCGGGCTTCCGGGTCCGTCTCCACCAGAAGGACCTGAACCTGGCCCTGGAATCGGCGCGCAAACTGGGGCTCAGCCTCCCCAACACCGCAACGGCCCAGGAGCTCTTCAACTCCCTGGCCGCGCACGGCGGGAGCGAGCTCGACCACTCGGCACTTGTCCAGGCCCTGGAAAGGCTGGCCAATCACACCGTGGCCTGAGGGGCCTGCCCCGCAAGGCAGGGTATCAGAAGGGAGAAGCAAAAATAAGCAATGAACCTCAAGGAACGGTTAAAAGCGGGGCAATCCATCGTGGGAACGATGGTCACCGTCTTCGATAATCCTGAAATCGCCAAGATCCTCAAGGTCTGCGGGTTCGATTTCCTCATTGTCGATTGCGAACACGGAAACTTCGATTATAGCGACGTGGCGATGATGTCCACTGTGGCCAGGGAGGCTGGGATTCCCCTGATGGCCCGGATCCCGGAGGTCAGGCGCGAGGTCGTCCTGAAATTCATGGAATTGGGCGCCAGAGGGCTCCTCCTGCCGAATACCGAAACCGTCGAGCAGGCCAAGGCCCTGGTCACCTATTCCAAATATTACCCGATGGGAAACCGGGGCGTTTCGCTGCTGCGTTCCCATACCGGTTTCGAGAAGATCGACAGCGCCACAGAGTACATGAAGAAGGTCAATGACGAAAACATCCTCATGGTCCAGATCGAATCGCCGATCGCCGTCGAGAGGATCGACGATCTCCTGGCCGTGGACGGGATCGATGCGGCCTTCGTCGGACCGAACGACCTGTCGCAGAGCATGGGGATCATGGGAAAGACGGACGATCCCCGGTTCATCGAGGCGATCGACCGGGTGATCGCCTCGGCCAAGGCGCACAAGAAGTATTCCGGGATCCACATGATGTCGGTCGAGGCGCTGGAGCCCTGGATCAAGAAGGGGATGACCCTTAACTTCTGGGCAAACGATGTCGTCATGATGATGAACGCCGCCAAGGCAGGCTTGGCCAAACTGAAGCAATAGACACAAAGGAGATGACCATGGTTCAATTCGTGCCCAAGGGGATCATTCCGGCAATGGTGACCCCCATCGACGCAAAAGGGCGCATCAACGAGAGCGCTCTTCGGAAACTCACCAACCACTTGATCGACGGAGGGGTCCACGGTCTCTTCCCCGTGGGGAGCCAGGGAGAATTCTTCTCCCTGACCTTCGAGCAGAAGAAAGAGGCGATCCGGGTCGTCGTGGACGAAACCCGGGGCCGGATCCCCGTCTATGCGGGGACAGGGGCGGTTACCACGCACGAGGCGATCGAGACCACAAAGATGGCGCAGGACCTGGGTGTCAACGCCGTCTCCGTCATCACCCCGTACTTTCTCATCCCCAGCCAGAAGGAGCTGATCGCCCATTACATGGCGATCGCAAAGGCCTGTCCGGACCTTCCGATCCTGCTCTACTCGAACCCCGATCGGACCCAGGTGCCCTTCCCGGTCTCGACGGTCTTGGAGCTGGCCGCCGTGGACAACATCATCGGGATCAAGGACTCCAGCGGGGACATGTCGATGACGGGCGAGTACATCCGACTCACCCGCGGGATGAACTTTCACGTCCTGATGGGGCGTGATACGCTGATCTACGCGGCGCTTTGCTACGGCGCGAAGGGTTCGATCTGCGCCACGGGGAACGTCGATCCGCGGGTGCCGGTGGAGATCTACGAAGCCTTCGTCGCCGGGGACCACAAGCGGGCGCTCGAAGCCCAGTACCGATTGGCGCCGCTCCGAATCGCCTTCGGGCTGGGGACCTTCCCGGGCGTGATCAAGGAAGCCCTGAACATGATGGGGATCGAGGCCGGTCCTGCCGTCCCACCCGTCGGTCCTCTGTCGCCGGAGAACCGGGAGAAGCTCCGCAAGGTCCTTGTGGACATGGGCATGGTCAAACCCTAGGCGTACCGAGGGGCCTTCCCCGGGCAGGCCGGCTGACGCTGTACCCCGCGGAAGCCACTTTTCACTAAAGAGAGGTATCCCATGAAGAAGAAAATCCTGATCGTCCAGCCGATCCACGAACGAGGCGTCCAGGTATTC
>CAYOGU010000250.1:0-5558 GCA_964403345.1 uncultured Syntrophus sp.
CCCCCCCCCATTTCAAGGGAAAAATCACGGCCGTTTCGGCCGGCACAACTCGCCGTAGAATTCGGGCCTCCGGCTCTGCAGGGCGTCGTTGAAGGGGTTGATCGCCTTGTTCCGGGCCAGGGAGGGGTCGATCTCGACGACGCCGACCTCCTCGGCCGTCTCCGCGGCCCGCCTCAGGATCGTCCCGTCCGGGGCGGTGATCTGGCTTTTTCCCGTGAAGCGGAGCTCCCGGCCGTCCCGCACATCGGCCCCGATCCGGTTGGCCGTGACGGCGAAGATCCGGTTCTCCAGGCAGCGGGTCACCATCGCGTCCTGGCAGTAGGGCAGGACGAGATTGGCCGGGTGGGCAAGGACCTCGGCCCCCTTGAGGGCGAGGGTCCGGGCCGTCTCCGGGAAGAGCCAGTCGAAGCAGATCATGATCCCCAGCCTGCAGAAGCCGATGTCGTGGACGGCCGGCTCCCGGTCCCCGGGATCGAAAAGGAGGGTCTCCTCGGAAAAGAGGTGGACCTTGCGGTAGACGGCGATCGGGCCGGCCGGCCCCGCGAGGACGGCGGCGTTGTAGAGGCGATCGCCGTCCCTCTCGATGAAGCCAGCGACCAGATGGGTGCCCTTCGCCCCGGCGATGCGGCTGAGGGACTCGGTGGTCTTCCCCCCGGGGAACGCCTCGCCCAGGGCCTCGGCATCCCGGCGGGAGGCGAACCAATAGCCGGTGTTGCAGAGCTCGGGCAGGACGATCAGGTCCGCCTCGACGTTCCTCACGAGCCTCTCGATGATCCGCAGGTTCTCCGCGACGTTGCCGAAAACCGGCTTGAACTGGCAATAGGCCGCCTTCATGACCTTCCTCCTCAAAGGGTGTTGAGGCATCTTAACCGCTGTCCGGCGGTTTGTAAAGCGCCGTTCCGGACAGGAAAACAGCCGCGCCTGCGGCCCGATCCAACAGGGCGGCAGCGACCCGGCTTCCCTTGGGGGAATGGATTTCGGGGGCGCGATTTGAAGATTTTTCGGGGCCTCCTGCCGTCGAATAGGAAAGGCCATGACCTTTCGGTCATGGCCTTTCTTGCATCGGTTGACGGTCCCGGTGCGGACGGCAGGCTCAGGACGAACGCGAACGCGAGCAGTCACGCGAGAACGAGGGAAAGAGATCGAAGTCGAGCTTCCGCACGAATTTCAGGTTCCGCAGCAGGGGTTAGAGCATCTCGAAGATGCCCGCCGCACCCATCCCGCCGCCGATACACATCGAAACGATTCCCCTCTTGGCCTTGCGCCGCTTCAGTTCGTGGAGAAGCTGGGCGGTCAGCTTGGCGCCGGTGCATCCCAGGGGATGGCCCAGGGCGATGGCCCCGCCGTTGGGGTTGATGTCCCCGGCGGTGTACCGGTCCTCGATCCCGATCGCCCGGACCGAATAGAGGGCCTGGGAGGCGAAGGCCTCGTTGATCTCGAAGACGTCGATGTCCTTCGCCGTGAGCCCCGCCATCTTGAGGACCTTGGGGATCGCGTAGGCGGGTCCCACGCCCATCTCCTCGGCCTTGCATCCGGCCACGGCATAGTAGGCAAGCCGCGCCAGGGGCTTCACGCCGATCGCCTTGGCCTTCTCGGGGGTCATCAGGAGGCTGAAGGCGGCCCCGTCGGTCATCTGCGACGAGTTGGCGGCCGTGACGGTCCCCCCCTGCTTGAAGGGGGACTTCAGCTTGGCCATGTCCTCGAGCTTGGTCGGCCACCGGACGCCGTCGTCGGCGTCGAAGACGAACTTCTCGCGGACGCGCTTCCCGTTCTTGAGGACCTTGTACTTGAAGGCCGTGATCGGGATGATCTCTTCCTTGAACTTGCCCGCCTTGATCGCCTCGTAGGCCCGGCGGTTGCTCTCCATCCCGAACTTGTCCATGTCCTCCCTGGAGACGTTGTAGTTGGCCGCCACGTTCTCGGCCGTCACCCCCATGGAGACGTAAACGTTGGGCATCGACCCGTCGAAGGCCCACTCCGGGCTCGGGCGGAAGATGCTCCCCCCCATGGGGATGTGGGACATGGTCTCGCATCCGCCGGCGATGATCACCTCCGACCAGCCCGCGCGGATCTTGGCGGTGGCGTCGGCGATGGACTGCAGGCCGGAGGAGCAGAACCGGTTGACCGTCATCCCCGAGACGGAAATCGGCAGGCCGGCGCCCATGGCGAGGACCCGGCCCAGGTTCATCCCCTGCTCCGCTTCCGGAAAGGAGCAGCCCACGATCACGTCGTCCACGTCCTCCGGTTTGAGTGCGGGGACGCGCGCCAGAAGGCCCTTCATGACCTGGATCCCGATCTCGTCCCCCCTGGTGGCGGCAAGGCCGCCCCGCTTGTAGCGACCGCCGGGACTCCTGACCGCTTCGACAATCACAGCATCACTCATGGTATTCCTCCTTTTCATGGCTGGGGGCCGCGGCGCGCCGCGTGGTTTTTCTGTGCGCCGCGGACCCGCCCGGGGTTTTAGTTGCGCAACGGTTTGCCGGTGTTAAGCATGTGCATGATCCGGTCCTGGGTTCTCTTTTCGCCGCAGAGGCTCAGGAAGGCCTCCCGCTCAAGGGCGAGGATCTCGTCTTCCGTGACGAACGTCCCCTCGGCGCAGTCGCCGCCGGAGAGGATGTGGGCCACCTTCCGGCCGACGTGGAGGTCATAGTCGGTGGCGAAATTGCCCTGCCGCATGTTGTAGAGGATCGCCTCGGCCATGCCGCGGAAATTCTCGCCCATGACGGGAATCAGGGCGGGTTTGGGCTTCCGGTAGAACTTCGACAGCCCCAGCACCGCCTGCTTGGCGTCCCAGAGCTGCTGGTCGCGGCCCAGGCTGATGTTCTCGGTCTTGCGGATGTACCCGAGCTCCATCGCCTCGACGGCGCTCGTGGCCACCTTGGCCGTGCCGATGTTCTCGAAGGCCTTGGCGTAGATGTTCTGGAGGTTCATCCCCCCCTCGACGACGCCGTCGGGAATCCCCTCGGTGAGGCGGACCATCAGTTCCTTGCAGCCGCCGCCCGCCGGGATCACGCCGACGCCGACCTCCACCAGGCCCATGTAGGTCTCGCCGCAGGGCTGGCACTTGGCCCCGTGCATGGCCATTTCGCAGCCGCCGCCCAGGGCGAGGCCCGCCGGCGCCGTGACCACGGGCTTGGAGAGGTACTTCATCCGCATGTTGGCCTTCTGGAACCCCCCGACCAGATTTTCAAGGATGTCCCAGTCCCCGCGCTGGATTCCCAGGAGGACCTTGAAGATGTTCGCCCCGGCCGAGAAGTTCGTCCCGTGGTTGCCGACCACCATCCCGACGAAATCCTTCTCGACGATGTCGCAGCTTGCGAAGATCATCTCGATCATCCCGTCGTCCACGGCGTTCATCTTGGTGTGGAACTCCAGGCATGCCACGCCGTCGCCGATGTCGACCAGGGTCGCGCTCAGGTTCTTCTTGACGACCTTCTGGCGCTCCTTGAGCTCGGGCAGGAGGATGATCCGCGGATTGGCCTGCAGCAGGACGTAGTCCTTCTTCTCGAAGTCGTAGTAGTACAGCCCGTCGTCCTTATGCTTGTAGAACGAGTCGAACCCCTTCTTGAGCATCTCCTCGACCTTCTTGGGGACCTTCTTCTTGAGCTTCTTCATCACCTCGACGGCCTCGCGCACGCCGATGGCGTCCCAGGTCTCGAAGGGGCCGAGCTGGTGGTTGTAGCCCCACTTCATGGCGTTGTCGATCGCGACGACGGTGTCGCAGATCTCGGGAATGCGGTTGGCCGCATAGATGAAGTTGTTGCAAAGGTACTCCCGGCTGACTTCGCCCGCAATGTCGGTCCCGTTGAACATCACCCGGAGCGTCGCGGCGACGCCCTCGTCGCTCTTCTTCTTGGCGTCGGAAACGGTGGCGAACCTGGGCTTGTTGGCCGGGACGTAGTCCATCGTCTTGTAGTCCAGGACCAGCTTGCCCTTCTTCCCGTTCGTCCCCTTGGTCTTCTTGTAGAAGCCCTGCTTGGTCTTGTTGCCGAGCCACTTGAGTTCGAGCATCTTGCTCATGAATTCGCTCGGGACGAACATCTCTCGCATCTCGTCGTCGGGGACCGCCTCGTAGAGGTTCTTCATGACGTGGTAGCCCGTGTCGAGGCCGACCAGGTCCATGGTCCCGAAGATCGCCGTCCCCGGGCGCCCCAGGGCCTTGCTGATGATGGCGTCGGCCTCGTCGATCTTGAGGCCCTTCTCCACCGTAAGCCGCACCGCGTTGGCGATGTCGAAGACGCCGATCCGGTTCCCGATGAAGTTGGGGACGTCCTTGCAGATGACCACGCCCTTGCCCAGGACCTCCTCGCAGAACCGGGTCATGTAGGCGACCACGTCCGGGCTGGTCTTCTCGCCCGGGATGATCTCCAGGAGCTTCATGTACCGGGGCGGATTGAAGAAGTGGGTCCCCATGAAGTGTTCCTTGAGCTTCGCCCCGAAGTTGGCGCTGATGTCCTTGATGGGGATGCCGGAGGTATTGGTCGTCACGATGCAGTCGGGCCGGACGATCTTTTCCACCTTGGCGAAGAGCTCCTGCTTGATCTTCAGGTTCTCCACGACGACCTCGATGACCCAGTCGGCCTCGGCCAGCCTCCCCAGGTGGTCCTCGAAGTTCCCCGTCCGGATCATCGAGGCGTTCTTCTTGGTGTAGAATGCGGCCGGTTTGGCTTTGACGACCCCGGCCAGGCCGTTTTCAGCGAAACGGTTCCGCCAGGCCGGGCTCTTCTCGGTGAGCCCCAGCGCCTTGTCGGCGTCCGTCAATTCGAAGGGAACGATATCCAGAAGGTCGCATTCGATCCCCGCATTGGTCAAATGGGCGGCGATGGTGGCGCCCATGACCCCTGCACCCAGAACGGCTGCTTTCTTGATCTCGTATGCCATACTCCTCCTCCTTCCAGTATGTACGCGGGGGCGGCCGATTTATGTCCGCAGATCCAAACGCCGCCCGCCGCACCCGTCATGTCGTCTGACGATGGCTCCCGGCCTAGCAGGTGAAGCTTTCCAGGGCCATCTCGATGGGGATCTTCTCTTCCGTCTTGATCGCCTCGCAGCGCGGCTTCACGGTGCCGAGGATCTCCACGGCGAAAAACTTGGCCGCGGCGATCTTCCCCGCATAGTAGGCCACGTCGGCGTTCTCGTGAATCAAGGCCCGCTGCTTGCCCTTGGAGTCCTCGGCGCCCTTTTCGGCGTAGATCGCCTTGATCTTCTCCGTGGCCAGGGCGGCCGACTGGAGCAGGAAGTGGCCGAGCAGGACGTCCCCCATGATGTCCAGATAGGGGGATGCGTTCAGGATCGGGACGAGGAAGCTGGCGCTCTTGCCCATCTGGGCCATCGCCAGGGTCAGGTCCACGAGGGCGTTGTAGGCCTCCTCCAGGCGCGCGGCGTAGGCCTTGAGCTCGTCGATCCCCTTGGCCTTGGCGATCGTCGCGGCAATCTCGCCGAAGAGGTTCATGACGTTCATCCCCTTCTTCATGGCCAGCTTGCGGCCGACCAGGTCCAGGGCCTGGATACCGTTGGTCCCCTCGTACAGACAGGCGATCTTGCAGTCCCGCATGTAC
>CAYOGU010000251.1:0-5553 GCA_964403345.1 uncultured Syntrophus sp.
GGAAAAGATCCACATCCTCGCCGAAGCCCTCAAGAGAAACGATCTCGGGCAACTCTACATCCTACCCTCGCTCCGGGAGCTGCTGGACGTGAAGGAGACCCCCTGAGGAAGCCCCGCAGGCCATGGACTTCGAGACCCTGCAGGTCGAATGCTACAGCGGCTTCAAGGACGCCGAGCGCCCCGTTGCTTTTTTCTATCAAGGGCAGCGGTGGGAGGTCCTCGAAATCCTGGATCGCTGGTATGAGGGCTCCAGGGACCCCGCCCGCCCCGAGGTCCGGTACTTCAAGGTTAAAATCGCCTCGGGCCGGACGTTCCTCCTGAGATACCTCTCCCTCTTCGATTCCTGGTCCGTCCTCCGCGGACCCCTCCCGGGGTCCCGGGATGATCGATGACCGGCACGGGAGGGCTAGATTCGCCGGCTCGAATATCGGCAGACCTCGTCGAGCAGATCGCGGAAGGGATCGGTCTCATCGAGATGATCCCTGAGTTGCTCCGCGTAACTGGCGATGCCGGCCAGGGCCTCCCGCTGGACCAGTAGGGAAACCTCCAGATCCTTCAACAGCTTGAAGAGCTTGTCGATCTGCTCGTTGAGCGCCATGAGGGACCGGTCGATCTCCTCGTCGGTGAGGCACGAGCGCCTCTCGACCAGGCCCAGGATCTCCGCCTGGATGGCCTTGTAGATCTGGATGGCTATGTCCCGGTCAAAGAAGCTCCGGTACTCCAGAAGCCGGTTGATCTTCGCCTTGAGCTCCCGGAGGGAGAAAGGCTTGAGCAGGTAGTCAAAGGCCCCCATCCGGACCGCCTCGACAGCCGTATCGATGGTGGCAAAGCCGGTCATCATGATGACCTCCGAGGGAATCATGCGAGCCCGCACATGGCGGATGAGGTCCATCCCTCCCTCTTCGCCAAGGCCGTCCAGGCCCGGCATGTTCTTGTCCAAGATCAGGATATCGTACCGCTTTGCCTCCAGAAGCTCCACGGCCGCATTCACACCCTCGGCCACATCGACGGCGTAACCGTCCTTCCGCAAATAGTCGGCAATCAGGTTGCGCATGGCCGCCTCATCGTCGACAATCAGGATGCATGCCTTCTTGACCATCGCCTTCCACCTCAAATCGTCCCGGGCACCGGCCCCGAGCCGGATTTTCCGGCTGCAGCCCGCCCATCTCCCCGGTTTCCCGCTCCGGGCTCGACCTCCTTCCTCCAAAAAATCAATGCATATCGCGTACCAACAACCGACTTTCCCTGGTCCTCATCAGGACTTCAGGTACCGCATGATTGCCCGGTACTGGCTCTTCCCGTCCAGCCCTGCTTCGGCCATCACCATGTGGGCCTGGCCGCTTCCCAGGTAATGGCCGCCGCGGAAGGGGTGGAGGGTGGCCTCACGCCCCCGGCTGGAGAGAACCCAGCGGTACATCGTAGGCAGGGTGAATCCGGTAATCCCCATGGCCCGCTGAGCGTGCGCCTCGGGGAAGATGGCCTCCTGACGGCGCCTCGGGAGGAAGTCGAAGAGCTCGGCGCTGGCCACGTAGTAGACGAAGAGGTCCGCGCCAGCCCGCTCCAAGAGGGGCAAGGCCTCTTGGACGAAAGCGTATCCCACCTCGCTCCCCTGGAGGACGACCACGCCGGCGTTCTTCCGGCGCGCCTCCCGGAGGAGGTAGACCCCCTGGGCCGCCCGTTCCGCCGGAGCCAAACCCAGGGCCCTGCGGTCGACGACCCTTTCGGTTGGACGGGTGACGAAGGGGGCTATAACGGCGGGCCGCCTCCCGAGGGCCGCCGCCGTGAGCGGCCAGAGTTCCTGCGGGTCCCAGGGAGTGAGGGTCACGACCGTCCCCCTCGGAAAGTTCTCCTGGAGAATCTGGAGCGGCTGCGGGTCCGCATGGGTAGGGCCGTCCTCGCCGGTCTTGAGTCCAGCATGGGCGCAGACCAGGATGATCGGCCGGTAGGGGCTCTTCTCCAGGGACTGCCTCGCCTGGTTCGCGATGGCGTGGAGCCGCGCGGCGATGTGGCCCAGGGGCGCCAGGAAGGCCCCGTAGGAGGAGCCAGCGCCGCTGTGGTGCCCGAAAGAGGCCAGTCCCGAGAGGATCGCCGTCATGGCGTCCTCGCAGATCCCGCCCGTGGCCAGGAGGCGGGACCCCGGGTTCGTGACCCCATTGTAATAGCCCGGGGCGAACCCCTGCCCGGCCGTGGCCAGGCTCGTCGAACCGAGGAGGTCGGCGGCCGCCGCGAAGAGAGCGCCGTTGCCGGCCCGGTTGCAGTAATTCAGGACACGGCCGAACTCGGCCCGGAGCGTCGTGCCGGCGCCGGGGGTAAGGCGGAGTTCCTTCGGGGTCTTCCCGGCCGACTTCGCGACGGTCTTGTAGAGGGCCTCGATCCTTGGGCCGTTGCGGCGGGGTCTGCGCCGGCGTTCCCGGAGCCGCTCGCGCGACGCCCGGGCCCCTGCGACGATCATCTCCGCCAGGGCCCGGTTCCCCTCCAGTGCCCTGCGGACGACGCCCAGGGCCTGCCAGAAGCAGGCCTCGAGGGGCGGCGCCTCGGCACCGCCCCGGCACCGCTGATGGGCCGCCTCGCAGCGCGGGAGTTCCCCGTCCGCGACGGCCAGAAGGGGCTTGAGGGTCTCGAAGAAACCGTCGTCGCAGAGCTTGTGCCCGGCCCCGTGGGAGGCCTTCCCCTCGATCCCGTAGCGCCATCCCTTGACGGTCCTGTAGACGACCGCGGTGGGCTGGCCGTTGTCCATCTGAAGGGCCCGCCTCTGGGCCGCGACAATTTGCTGCCAGTCCCGGCCATCAGGGACGTAGACGACGTTCCAGTCATGGAAGTAAGCCAGTTCGGCCGGTGTCCACTGGACGTAATCCCCGGGGACGCCGCCTTCGCGGCAGACGTGGTTGCTGTCGATCGACGCCTGGTTCCAGTCCACATGGAGCAGGACGTTCCCCAGGGACGCGGTCCCGGCGGCGGCCAGGGACTCGCTGACCCGGCCGGGGGTCATCCCGCCCTCGCCCTCGACGATATGGACCTTCGGCGCGTTCGGACCGTAGTAGTCCAGGGCCCCCAGGGCAAGACCGATCGAACTCCCCAGGCCCACGCCAGACGCCCCGGTGGCCAGGCGGACGAAGGGGGTCGCCGGCGTCGGGTGTCCGTCGAGGACCTTGGCCCGGAGCCTTTTCAGCAGGGGCGTTTTCGTGACGGGATTCCGCCTAAACCCGAGAAGGTCCTCCAGGCGGATCTGGAAACGCTCCGCGGGAAGAAGCCGGGGCGCCGCGATCCTCAGGGCCTCGTTGCGCATCGCCCAGAGGGAGTAGAGCCCCATGGTCTTGTGCCCGGCGGCCAGGGAGAGGACGTCGGCGTCCTCGCGCTCCGGATGGGTAACGTCCACATCCAGGAAGTCGATCATCAGCGAGGCCATGAACCGGCCGGCAGAAATCGATCCGCCCGGGTGGCCGGAGGCCGGCACGTAGTTGAACAGCAGCGTGCAGAGGCTGCGGTAGATCAGGTCGAAGGCATCCAGGAGTTCGACCCGTGCGGCTGGGACCGGGTCCCCCCCCCCCTTCAGTAGATCCGTGGCATCGACGTAGGTTCCCCTTCTCGCTCCCAATGCAAATGTCATCGTCCGCTCCTTGTGATGGTTTGATGGAATCCCCGGACCAGAAGAGCCGCGTGTGAGGGGGGCCCGATGTCCCGTCCCTCCGCCGGCGTCTCCTGCTGATGGGGGGGTCTGTGACGATCATCATCCGAGAAGTAATGTCTGTCAAGAGATAAAACTTATTGACTTCCCCCCCCTTTCTTCTTAATCTGATGCCGTTCCGTGTCCCATGGTTGGTAAGCCCGTCGTTACGCCGGCCTTCCCCATCGGTGCCAGAAAAAGAGGGGCCCGGGAGGGGATACGCGGCCCTGCTGAGGAACGGGAAGGGAGTGAGGGAACATGAAAAAAAACGTCGTTTCTTCGATCGGCCTCGGGCTGATCCTGTCCGTCACCCTGGAAATGCTGCCGTCGGCGCCTGCCTGGGCGCAGGGGCTGTCCATCCCCGGCACCGGGGCCTGCGAGGTCATCCTCACGGAACTGGCCGAGGCCTACAACCGGCAAAACCCGACCGTTCCGGTTTTCGTCCCGCCCAGCACCGGCTCGGGGGGAGGGATCACCGCAGTCCTCAAGGACCAGGCTTCCCTGGCGCGGGTGGCCCGAACACTCAAGGCGGAAGAGGAAAAGCAAGGCCTCGTGCGGCAGGTCTTCGCCCGCGACACCGTCGCCTTCGTTGTCGGCCGGGAAGTGAAGGTCACGGGCCTCACCGCCGACCAGTTGACGGCGATCTTCTCGGGAAAGATCACCAACTGGAAGGAGGTCGGCAAACAGGAGGGGACTATCCGGGTCGTCACCCGCGAGCCGGGCGATTCGAGCCTCATCGTCATCCAGGAGCACCTGGCAGGCTTCAGGAATATCGCCTTTCCCGCCACCGCCAAGGTCATCCTCTATGACCGGGCCACAGTGGAGACCCTCGACAAGTATAAGAACTCCATCGGCTTCATCACCCTCTCGTCGGCGAAATGGGCCGAGGGGAGGCTCAAGCCCATCGCCTTGGACGGCGTTGCCCCGACGCGGGAGAACATCCTGGCGGGGAAGTACCCCCTCGTGGAGGACTACGCCTTCGTCCACAAGAAGGGACTGACGCCCGAGGCCAAGCGGTTCGTCGACTTCGTCTTCTCGCCGGCGGGGAAAAAGATCCTGGAGGCCAACCGGCTCATCGCCGTGGAGGCCAGATAAGACGATGCGCCATTCAAAGAATAGCCTCCTCGTCTCGATCATCACCCTGGTGGTCATAACCACCCTCACCACGCTCCTGATCGGCTACTGGATCAGCCTAGCCAACCTGCGCCGTTCCCTGGAGGCCCGTGAGGAGGACAAGGTTTCCGCGATCCATTCCATCGTGAAGTCCATCGTCGGCGTGGAGATCGACAAGCTGAAGGCGGTCTCCAGCCTGATCCGGAACGACGGCATCCTGGCGCAGGCCCTGGCCGCCTATGGCCAGACGAAACGGATCGCTCCCCTGAGAAGTCTCTTGGACAGACTCTACGAGGGGCTGGACGTGGATCTGCTCACCGTGACCGACGCCAGGGGGATCAACATCTACTCCGCCAAGAACGGCGAGACGAGACGGGACCTCAGCGGGATCTGGGGAATGGACGAGGCCCTCGATGGGAATCAGATGGTCGTCACGGACACGGGACCTCAGGGTTTCGTGATCAGCGTGGTCACCCCCCTCTCGGAGGGGAATGCCCTGAGGGGCACCGTCATCGCCAGCCTCAAGATCGACAACGAGCTGGCCACGCGCATCGCCAGAGAAACGGGCAGCCGGATCTTCTTCGGCGACAGCCGCGGCGTGATCGCCGGTTCCACCCCGCCGAAAAAAGAGGGGCACATCTCCCCGGGACTGGTGAAGGAGACCTTCCTGAACAAACGGATCGTGACAGTCTTCGATCGCGAGGACCAGAAGGTCCTCCTCTACGCGCCGGTTGCGGTCGTGGATACCCATTTCTGCCTCGTGGTGGAGAACGACG
>CAYOGU010000252.1:0-5499 GCA_964403345.1 uncultured Syntrophus sp.
GGTCCTGTCCTGGTACGAACAGAAGGCCGTCGTGATCCTGCTGACGCTCCTTTCCTTGGGGATCAAGAACATCCGCCTGGGACCGTCGCTTCCGGCCTTTGCCTCGCCCAATGTCCTGGATGTCATGGTGGAGAAGTTCGGGATCAAGCCGATCACGACCCCGGAGGAAGACCTCAAGGCGATCCTCGGCTGAGAGGAGTCGCCGTGGTATAGGGCGGCACCGGACCCGAATCGGTCCGGCGGTCGATGGGATGTGTCAGGACCGGGGAGGCTTCGGCCTCCCCGGCTGCCGTCCAGGCGGTGCCCCTATTTTGCCTGCGCAGCGCTCTTGCCTTCCTTGGCCCGGAGCTTCAGACTCTTTTCCCTTCTGCGGCGCCTGCGGTCCAGTTCTTTCTTCCGTTCTATCTTTTTGTGCTTGCTCATTCCGTCCTCCCGTCGTTCATGATTCCGGCAAAATCGAAACCATCGTACAATACCGCAAAATCCCCGTGATGGCAAGGACCGGGAGGAAAGATCTTTTGCAGCGGGGGACCGATCGTGATATCCTCCGAATGTCTCGGCCCGGAGGAGCAAACGGCACCCGTCGGATTCCGCCTGCCGAGCGCTGCACCCCGGCCTGGCTGTGCAGACGGAGGCCGCGGGAATTCCATGATCGGGAGGGAGGATTCATGAAAAATCGGTATCGAAAGGTCGCGTTTTTCCCCTGGGCGGTCGTTCTGGCCCTCTGTGTGTTCCAGATGACGGCCGTTCCCTGCCGGGCCCAGGGAGGTCTCCCCGAGGGTTTCGTGGATGTGAGGGATCTGGTTCCCTCGGTCGAGTTGGACATCCGCTACTTCGGGTTCCACAACTTCGTCGGCCGAAGAGTGGACGGATACCTCGCCCCCAAGTGCATCCTGACGAGGAAGGCCGCGGAGTCCCTGGCCAAGGTCCAGGAGGAGCTCAAAGGATTCGGGCTCTCGTTGAAGATCTACGACTGCTACCGGCCCCAGCGGGCGGTGGATCATTTCGTCCGGTGGGCCAAGGACGTCGACGACACCCTTACTCGCCAGGAGTTCTATCCCACGGTGGACAAGCGGAACCTCTTCAAGGACGGCTACATCGCCAGCCGTTCCGGGCACAGCCGGGGAAGCACCGTGGACCTGACCATCGTTCCCGTCCCCGTCCCTGCCCAGGCCGAGTACCGGCCCGGGGATCCCCTTCAGGCCTGCTATGGACCGGCCGACCGGCGCTTCAGGGACAACAGCGTGGACATGGGGACGGGATTCGACTGCTTCCACGAGCTCTCCCATACCCTGAACCCGCGGGTCGGCCTGCAGCAGAGGATGAACCGGATGCTCCTCAAGGTCCTCATGGACAAACACGGTTTCAAGAACTACGATCAGGAGTGGTGGCACTTCACCCTGCGGGAAGAGCCGTTCCCCGAGAAGTATTTCGATTTTCCGATCAATTGACGGGCATCTTCTTCTCGATCGCATCGGCGATCGCCCTGGCCAGGAGGGACAGGGTGAAGGGTTTCTGGACGAAGCCGGCCGCGCCGAGGTTCATGAGGGCCTCGGCCCTCTCGTCCCGGATGAATCCCGATGTGACCAGGATCCTCACGGCTGGGTCGGCCTCCTTGAGTTTGAGCATCGTTTCGGCCCCTGACAGCACCGGCATGTTGATGTCTAGGAGGATCACCCGGATTTCCTTCCGGTGCTGCTGGTACAGGGAGATTCCTTCGGTGCCGCTCCCGGCGGTGAAGGTCCTGTAACCGCAGAGCTCCAGCATCTCCGTGGCCACCATGCGGATGGCCTCCTCGTCGTCGATGATCAGGACCGCCCCCTCCCCCTCGGGGACGCAAGGCTCCGCCCCGGCCTGCTCGACCGCGAAGGCCTGTTCGAGGACGGGAAGGAAGACGTTGAAGGTGGATCCCTTCCCCGGTTCGGAATAGACGTCGATGAAGCCTTTGTGCTCCCGCACGATGTTGTAGACGATCGTCAGCCCCAGCCCCGAGCCCTTGCCCTTCTCCTTGGTTGAGAAGAAGGGATCGAAGATCTTGGCCACGGTCTTGACGTCCATTCCCACGCCGGTGTCCTGGACGCCGAGGAGCCAATAGGAAATCTCGGGCTGGGCCTCCAGATGGCTGCTGCAGAAATAGGGGTCCGCGTAGATCTTCGTCAGGGAGATGATCAGCTTGCCTCCCTGCGCCCTGCCGTCCTGGCGCATCAGGGTCATGGCATGCATGGCGTTGACGGCCAGATTGAGCAGGACCTGCTCGATCTGGCTGGCATCGGCCCTGACCATGGCGTGGCTCGGGTGGGGGCGGACTTCAATCTCGATCTTCTTGTCGAAGGTGTTGGCGCAGATCTTGACCACCTGTTCGATGATTCCGTCGAGCTCGACGGGCACCAGGGCCAGTTCCTGCCTGCGGGCCAGGATCAGCATCTGCTGGATCATGTCGGTGGCCCGCGTGGAGGCTTTTTCCATGGTGTTGAGGTAGTCTTCCATCTTCTGCCTGGGGATCTCTTGGGAGAGGTGGAGGTAGCGCTTCATGATGGACAGCGTCCCCACGATGCCGGCCAGGATGTTGTTGAAGTCGTGGGCGATCCCACCCACCAGAGTCCCAATGGTCTCCATCTTCTGGGCCTGCCGGAGCTGCTGTTCGGTCTTCTCCTGGACGGTCACGTCGTCCAGGCGGAACGCCACCTCGTGGACGCCGTTCTGGATCAGGGGGAAGAGGGTGATGTCCATGTAGAGTTCCTTGCCGTTCTGGAGCACCTCCCGGCCGAGCGGCTTCTGCCGCCGGTTGTTGAGCGCGTCTCGACAGTCCGGCTCATATTTCCTGAGGGTGGGCATGACCTCCCATATCCGTCTACCGAGGACCTCCGAGGCGTTGAGTCCGGTGTACTTCACCGCGGCGTTGTTCCACTCCTGGATGGTCCCTTCTTCGTTCACGGAGATCAGCATGGAGGGCATGGAATCGATGATGTTCTTCAGGTACTTCCTCGTCTTGTCCAGGTCCCGTTCGTTCTGTCGAAGGCTTGTGAAGAGCTCCCGGATCTTCTCGATCTTCTCCTTGAAACTCTGGTAGAGGACGGAGATCTCCCGATAGGCTAGAAAATGTCCTGGCATGACTGCATGGTCCCGGTCCACTTCCCAGTTTCTCAAGATCTGGCTGAAGGTGTTGAGCGGCTTGAACAGAAAATGGGTCTGTCCGAAGACCTTCACCAGGGAGATGACGACCATGAACAGGATGAAGATCAGCGAATAGCCCTCGATCGATTTCAGGATCCGATAGACCGTCGTGAGCGGCGTCAGGATCACGAGGTCGTTCTGGAAGATCCGGCTGGTCTTGCGGGTGATGAGGTGTTCCCGTCCGAGGATCCGGATCTCCGTTTCGTTTTCCGACGGCAGGACGTTGAGGGGAAGATCGTTCCGGGTGCTGGAGAGGACGTAGCCGTCCTTGGTGGCGATCATGATGATGCTTTCCCGGTATTCGGCCAGGCGCGCCAGATTGCCCCTGAGCTGGTCCAGGCCGATGCGGCCGACGATGAATCCCCCAGCCCGGGCCTTGGCGATATAGAAGCTGAGCCTTTCCGTCTCGGCGGACCGGAAGGCCGAGGAGAAGTAGGTCTTGTCGTCATGGATTGACCGGAGGAGATCCGCAAGGTGGCTTTTGGAGAGATCGTATCCCGGGAAGATCTGGCTGGCCGCCTCTTTCCGGATGATCCTCTCTACGGACAGGCGGGGGCTGACATGGTAGATGTCGGAAAAATCCGGAAATAGGAATTGGGCGTCGCTTCTTTCCGAAAGTTTCAGGTAGTTCTCGAAATTGATCAGGGCGTTTTTGACATAGTCCTCGATGGTGATGTCGACCTTGTCGATGACCGAGGTCTGGCTTTGGATCAGATTGGTCCTGATATGGGTCTGAAGGAGTTGGAAGAGAAGGACCACGAACAGGACCGTCGCGGCCAGGGTGAGGGTTTCAATGAACAGGGAGATGATCCGTATCGATCTCATAGGGCGGTTCCTCGATCTTGGGGGTTAGAATTCCCCCGGGATGTCGGTGATGAAGTAGAGGGTCATCCTCGTGTCGCCGTACCGGTCGAAGGTGACCGGCCCGAAGTCGGTCGTGACAGAGCCTTTTTCGAGGAGGTATTTCTTGACCCCCTCAGGGGTGCGGTGACCGGCTTGGATCGCCTCGGCAAGGATTTGGATGGCCGAATAGACGTTGAGGCTGATGTAGGTCGGGGCGTAACTGTAACGTTTCTTGAAACGCTCGATGTAGTCCTTCACGGACGGGCTTTCCGTGCGGGGGGGATAGTGGGAGGGGATGATCGAATCCTGAATGGACTGGCCGGCCGTCTCCAGGAGGGTCGGGGTCTTCATCCAGGGGGTGTAGATGATCTTGACCTCCGGCCGCAGCTTCTTGGCGAGCTGTGCGATGCTGCCGGTGGTGCTCTTGTACCCGCCGATGAGGAGGTAGAGAAGGTCGAAATTTTCGCGCCTCATCTGCCGCTCCAGGAGGGCGAGGTCGAGTTTGGACATGGAGATGTCGATGACGCTGACCTTCTCCTTGGTCAGGTGTCGCCGCAGATACTGGAGGGCCGGGGCTGTATAGCCGTGGTTGTCCGTATCGCGGACGATCAGGAGCCTCTTGACGGGCACCTGGTTGATGTGTTCGGCGATGCTCTTCTGTTCCTCCTCCACGTCCTGGATGTTCCTCAGGATGAAGTCGTCCTTTTTGGAGAGCAGGTCCGTCGTCGCCCCGGTCGCGAAGGTCAGGATGCCGTCCCGGTTGATCTCGTCGGCGATCGCCAGGGCGCAGGTGGAGACATGGGAGGTGACGAGGAAACGGATCCCCTGTCTCTTGACCTCCCGGTAGGCCGCCTTGGTCTTTTCCGGATCCCATCCGTCGTCGAAGGGGACGATCTCGATGTTCCCCATGCGGTGCTCCTCGAGGAACATCTTGGCCGCGTTGACTTCGCTGGAACCGACGATCGATCCCGCTTCCAGTTTCGTCATCACGGCGATCCGGACTTTTTCGTCCTTGGCGCATCCAAACGGAAGCAGAAAGAGGCAAAGGAGGCAGAGGGTGAGGGGAAGATTACGGGGAGGATGGGGTTTCATAAAACCTCCTCAAATCGGGAACGGCCGTGGGAAATGAGGCTGTCTGGGATGCGCGTTGGCCGAACCGTTCTGACACATCTCTTTGATTGCAGCCTGATTCTGTATGGTTATACGATATCGGGTCGGTCGGGGTCTGTCAAGCTGTTTCTGGACGGGCCAAGCCCCTTGTTTAAAAGCACGCATTGGTATACAGTGGGCCGACCCACCACGATTCCCTATTGAGGAGGCAGACCATGAGCGAACGGGCTACCCTGGAACAGCAGTGCATCAATGCGATTCGTTTCCTGGCGACGGACGCCATCGAGAAGGCCAAGTCCGGTCATCCCGGCATGCCGATGGGTGCGGCGGCGGCGGCCTACACCCTCTGGACTCGGCGGCTTCGGTACAACG
>CAYOGU010000253.1:0-5493 GCA_964403345.1 uncultured Syntrophus sp.
GGGATGGCGGCGAACATCGAGGAGTCCCTCGCCGTGGCCGCGCGGATCGGCTATCCGCTCATGGTTCGTCCGTCCTACGTCTTGGGCGGCCGCGGGATGCAGGTGGTCCACGACGAGGAGATGCTCAACCGTTACGTGGCGGCGGCCGTCGGCGTGACCCCCGAGAGGCCGATCCTCATCGACAAGTACCTGGAAAACGCCATCGAGTGCGAGGCGGACGCCATCTCCGACGGAACGGACGCCTTTGTCCCGTCAATCATGGAGCATATCGAACTGGCCGGGATCCACTCCGGGGATTCGGCCTGCGTCATCCCGCCCATCAGCATCCCCGAGCGGCACATGGAGACGATCAACGACTACACCCGGCGGATCGCCATCGAATTCGGCGTCGTGGGACTCATGAACATCCAGTACGCCATCGCCAAGGATGTGGTTTACATCCTTGAGGCCAACCCCCGGGCTTCCCGGACGGTCCCGCTGGTTTCGAAGGTCTGCGACATCTCGATGGCCCGCCTGGCCACCCAGGTCATGCTGGGCAAGAAGCTGGCCGATCTGCAGGTCCGGCAACGGCGGGTCCCCCATTTCGGCGTCAAGGAGGCGGTCTTCCCCTTCAACATGTTTCAGGAAGTGGACCCCCTGCTGGGGCCTGAGATGCGTTCGACCGGAGAAGTCCTGGGATTGGCCGATTCCTTCGGTCTGGCCTTCTACAAGGCCGAGGAGGCCGCCCAGCAGGTTTTACCTGCCGCCGGGACGGTCCTGATCACCGTCCACGACAGCGACAAGGGCGGCGCCCTGGAGGTGGCCAGAGCCTTCCACAAACTTGGATTTGCCATCCAAGCCACAGCCGGGACCCAGGCGTTCCTTGCCGAGAACGGCGTCCCGGCAGGGGTGGCCATGAAGATGCACGAGGGCCGTCCCCATATCGTCGACGCCATCAAGAACGGGGAGATTCAGCTGGTCATCAACACCCCCAGCGGCCGCCTCAGCCAGTACGACGATTCGTACATCCGCAAGGCGGCGATCAAGTACAAGATCCCCTATATCACGACCATTGCCGCGGCCGTGGCGGCCGTGAAGGGCATCACGGCCTTCAGGGCTGGGCACGGCCGGGCCAAGTCCCTCCAGAGCTACCACCGGGACATCCGCTGACCGTCCGGGGTGGAGAGAGATCGTTGCCAAAACACCCTGCGGCATGCCGCAGGGTGTTTCCGTTTTTTTGGGGGGGTCAGTATTCGATCCCGGCGCGCTCCTTGATGCCGGCTTGGTAATGGTGTCTGACCTCGCGGATCTCGCTGACCGTATCGGCCAGATCGATCAATTCCTGCGGCGCGTAGCGTCCGGTGAGGACCATGTCCAGTGCGGGAGGTTTGTTTCTGATGAGCGAAACCACGTCGTTCAGCGGGATCAGCTTGAAATCGACGGCCACGTTGATCTCATCGAGGATCACCATGTCGTAGGCGCCGGAGGTGATCGCCTCCCTGGCGGTCTCCAGCCCCCGGCGGGCCAGTTCGATGTCGATGGGGGCCGGGTTGTCCCGCATGACAAAGCTGTCGAGACCTGCCAGGTGCACGGTCAGGTTTGGGAGATGCTTCTCCGCAGCGAGGAACTCGCCGTACTTTCGCCCCTTCATGAACTGGACGATGCAGACCCGGTAGCCCTGTCCCAGGGCGCGCAGGGCCTGGCCGAAGGCGGCGGTCGTCTTCCCCTTCCCGTTTCCCGTGTAGAGCTGGACCAGACCCTGGCGGTGCCGGTCCAGGACGGCCTTTCTGAAATCCTCCGATCTATCCATCTCCACCTTCCGAGAGCCTTTCCTTGATGCATGGAATTTTTCGATTCACAGGATTCCTGCGGCCAGGCCGGGATTTCCCGTGCCGACCATGGAAATCCTTCCCCGGCTGCGGCGGCTACTTGAGGAAGCGGCGGGCGATCTCCTCGGCGATGGTATAGGGGTCCGTCTCCTTGCGGATGAGCCGCTCGCAGAGCCGGTCCATCTCCCCGCTCTCGGTCAGGTCCCTGAGGATCGGCTCCAGAATCGTGTCGCGAAGGGCCTCGTGGATCTCCACCACTGTCTTGCGCCGCATCCGGTCCCCGAGCTTTCCCGTATCGACCAGATGCCGGTAGTGGCCGGCGATGGCCCCTGACAGTTCTTCCAGACCCTGGCCAAAAGGAACGGGATCGAAGGCATTCCCGATCCGGATGATCGGCGGGCGCCAGCCCCCCGGCGTATCGGGCGCCATGTTCAGCACGGCGGCCAGTTCGCTGATCAGTTGGGAGGCCCCGTCCCGGTCGGCCTTGTTGACGACGAAGATGTCAGCGATTTCCATAATCCCGGCTTTGATCGCCTGGATCTCGTCTCCCATCCCCGGGACGAGGACGACGACGACCGTGTGGGAGTGGTTGATGATCTCCACTTCCTGCTGGCCGGTCCCCACTGTTTCGACCATGATAATGGCCTTGCCCATGGCGTCCATGACATGGACGGCGTCTCCGGCTGCCTTGGCCAGGCCGCCCAGGGCCCCGCGCGTGGCAAGGCTCCGGACGAAGACACCGGGGTCTTCGGCATGGCGCTGCATCCGGATCCTGTCGCCCAGGATCGCGCCGCCTGTGAACGGGGAGGTCGGATCGACCGCCAGAACCCCCACGGTCTTCGACTGCTTGCGGAAAGCGGCGATCAGGGCGTCGACGAGGGTGCTTTTGCCGGCACCGGGAGATCCGGTGATCCCCACGACGTGGGCGCCGCCGGTGTGGGGGAAGATCCTCTTGATGGCCCTTTTGGCCTCGGGAAGGCGGTCTTCGAGGTTTCGGATCAGGCGCGAGGCCATCCGGACATCTCCCCCCCGGATCCTGCGGAGTTTTTCGGTTTCTTCGGGATTTTCGGGCATGGTCTTATATGTCCCTCGGCTTGATGTGGCTGCGGACCCACTCGACGATCTCGTCGAGCTTGGCGCCGGGGGTGAAGATTGCCTGGATGCCGGCATCGGTGAGCATCTGGAAGTCCTGATCGGGGATGATCCCGCCGCCGATGACGGCGATGTCGCCGGCCCCCTGTTCCCTGAGGAGTTCCACCACCCGGGGGAACAGATACCGGTGGGCGCCGGACAGGCAGCTCAGTCCCACCAGGTCCACGTCCTCTTGGATCGCCGCAGCGACGATCTGTTCGGGGGTCTGATGGCAGCCCGTGTAGATCACCTCAAATCCAGCGTCTCGGAAGCAGCGGGCCAAAACCCGGGCGCCCCGGTCATGACCGTCCAGGCCCGGTTTGGCCACCATGATCCGAATCTTTCTTTCCGTCATCGCTTGACCTCGTGCCTTAATACAACCCGGGATCGCGGTATTCCCCGAAGACTTCCCGGTAGACGTCGCAGATCTCCTGGACCGTGGCCCTCTCCTTGACCGCGGCGATGCAGAGGGGCATGACATTCGCTCCCGATTTGCAGGCCGCCTTCAGATCGTCCAGGTGCCGCCGGACGGCACGTCCATCACGGCTTCGTTTCACCGCCTGGAGCCGGGCGATTTGTTCCTTCTCCACGCGCTCGTCGATGTCGACGACGGGGATCTCCGGCTGGTTGTTCGTTACGTAACGGTTGACGCCGACCATCACCTTTTCTCCCGCCTCGACCTGCTGCTGGAAGTGGTAAGCGGCATCGGCGATCTCCAACTGGGGGAAACCCTTGTCGATGGCCGCCCGCATCCCCCCCATGGCGTCGATCTTCTCGATGTACTCCCAGGCCCTGGCCTCCATCTCGTTGGTCAGGGACTCGACGAAATAGGAGCCCGCCAGCGGGTCGATGGTGTGGGCCGCGCCGGTTTCCTCGGCGATGATCTGCTGGGTGCGCAGCGCGATCTCCACGGCATGGTCGGAGGGAAGGCACAGGACCTCGTCCAGGGAGTTGGTGTGGAGGGATTGGGTCCCGCCGAGGACGGCGGCGAGTGCCTCGATGGCCGTCCGGACGACGTTGTTGTATGGTTGCTGGGCCGTCAACGAGCATCCGGCGGTCTGGGTATGGAAGCGCATCCACCAGGAGCGGGGGTTCTTCGCGCCGAAGCGGTCCCGCATCACCTTGGCCCATATCCTCCGGGCCGCCCGCATCTTGCAGATCTCCTCGAAGAAGTCGATGTGGGCGTTGAAGAAGAAGGACAGGCGCGGGGCAAAGGCATCTACGTCGAGCCCCTTGCGCTGGATCACGTCTTCGACGTACTCGATTCCGTCCCGCAGCGTGAAGGCCAGCTCCTGGACGGCGGTGGATCCCGCCTCCCGGATATGGTAGCCGCTGATGCTGATCGTGTTCCATTTCGGGACGTGCTTCGTTCCGAACTCGACGGTGTCCGAAATCAGCCTGACCGATGGTTCCGGCGGGCACATGAAGGTCTTCTGTGCGATGAACTCCTTGAGCATGTCGTTTTGGATCGTCCCGCCGATCTTCGCCAGGGGCACTCCCTTGATGTCGGCCGCTGCGCAGTACATAGCCCAGAGGGCCGTCGCCGGGGGGTTGATCGTCATGGATGTGGTGACCTTGTCCAGCGGGATCCCGTCGATAAGGGTCAGGAAATCGTCGAGCGTGTCGATGGCGACGCCACAGCGGCCGCACTCGCCGCGGGCCTTGGGCGAATCGCTGTCGTAGCCCATGAGGGTCGGAAAATCGAAGGCCGTGCTAAGCCCAGTCTGCCCTTCTCGGAGAAGCATGTGCCAACGGGCGTTCGTGTCCTTCGCGCTGCCCATGCCGGAAAACATCCGGAAGGTCCAGTAACGGCCCCAGTAGCCGGTGACCTGGTTGCCGCGCAGAAAGGGGAATCCGCCGGGGACGCCGATGTCCCTGCCGAAATCCATTTGGGCGATGTCCTGGGGGGTATAAAGGCGCTTGATCTCGAGGTCCGAAACAGTCGAGAAACGGGCCTTCTGGTCCGGGGACTTTGCGATGGCGCGCCGCACTTCCTCTTCCCACTTTGCGGTCAGCTCCGACGATTTTTTTAACATTTCATCCGGAAACATCATGCCGGCGTCTCTCCATCCTCCCCATAGGAATCTTTTCTCCTGGCCGGCGATCGGTCCGAATGGGTTTGCGACAGATCCCTGGCCCTGAGGGGTTCTAACCCCTATCGCAAACCCGCAGAACTTGTCAAGAGATATGAGGATCGGAGTTGAGAAGTGGAATATCGGTTCGCAGAGGCAGGCTATGGCGTGCCCCTGCGAACCGGCGTGAGCGGATCGCGTTTTGATCCGCATTGTTGTCCCTAAAAATCCTTGAATTCCCCCTCTTCCAGCGGAAGCACCTGCTCGGGACGGAGCGGCTTTCCGGCCGGAGATGTGGTTTTCTTCTTGGCCGGGGCCGGCAGGGCCTTTCGTGGGCTGGCCTTCGCCGTCCCTTCGCCGGGCTTATGGGCGGCGGCCTCCAGGCTTGCCCCGCTGCGGCCAACCATGTTCGTCAGCTGGTCCACGTAACCCTTCATCTGATTGGCCTGTGCGTTCAGCTCTTCCGAGGCCGATGCGGACTC
>CAYOGU010000254.1:0-5468 GCA_964403345.1 uncultured Syntrophus sp.
CTGGGATACGGGACCCCCCGCCGGGCCCTTGCTTCTTCGGCCACGCTCGCCGGGGCGACAATCCTGCGCTCCATCGATCAGGCGGGGCGGACGCACGCCGCGATGCGGCTGCGCGGCTACCGCGGCGCGATGCCCTTCGGGCCTTTGCCAGCCCTGCACCGGCGGGACCGTTGGATCCTGATCCTGGCCCTGGGACTGATCAGCGCCGCCCGTCTGGCGGAATGGGGGGCCGGCCGATGAGAGAGCTCGACGTGACAAACGTCCGCTTTGCCTACGAGGATGGCACCGAGGCCCTCCGGGGAATCGATTTCCATGTTGAGCGGGGGGAGTTCGTCGCTGTCCTGGGATCCAACGGTTCGGGCAAGACCACGTTGATCCACCTGATCGTGGGACTCCTGAAGGCCGGAAGCGGGGAGCTTCGGATCGGCGGGCGGAAGATCGACGAGCTTTCGGCCGAGGAGCTCACCCAGCGGGTCGGCCTGGTCTTCCAGAATCCCGGCGACCAGCTCTTCGCCGCTACCGTCGGGGAGGACTGCGCCTTCGGCCCCCGGAACCTGAACCTCCCGGAGGAGGAGGTGCAGCGGCGCGTGACAGAGGCCCTCGCGGCCGTGCAGGCCCTGCCGCTCCGCGACCGGGCGATTCACCATCTGAGTTTCGGGGAGCAGAAAAGGGTGTCGCTGGCGGGAGTCCTCGCAATGGGTCCGTCCGTCCTGATCCTCGACGAACCCACGGCGGGCCTGGATCCGGCGGGCGAGGCGCAGATGCTGCAGCTCCTGAAGCGATTGAACCGGGACGCGGGGATGACGGTCGTCCTGGCCACCCATTCGGTGGACATGCTGCCCCTCTTCGCGGACCGGATCTATGTTCTGGACGGCGGCCGGGTCCTCCAGGAGGGGCCGTCCGAGGAGATCTTCTGCCAGCAGGAGATGATCGTCCGGGCGAAACTGAGGCTTCCTTACGTGTCCCGTCTGATGTATGAGATGAAGCGGCACGACGGCGTCCCGATCGAAGGCCTGCCGCTTACGATCGGCGAGGCCCGGGCGCAACTCCTGGAGCTGATCCCGAAGGAGATGCTCGGCGCCGAGAACGGGGACAAACGGTGAGCCCGCTCCGGGAGGGATACTCGACCGGGAGCTGCGCCGCGGCGGCGGCCAAGGCGGCGGCGCTCTTCCTGGCCCGGGGGGAGACGGCCGGGACCGTGGAGATCCCCCTCCCCGACGGGCGGCGGATCACCCTGGCGGTGGCCCATGCCGGCCAAACCAGGGACGGCGCCGAGGCCGCCGTCATCAAGGACGCAGGAGACGATCCTGACGTGACGCACGGCGCCCGGATCGTGGTCTTCCTGGCCTGGACCGAGGGTCGTGTAGTGTCCTTCGCGGCCGGCGAGGGCGTGGGGACCGTGACTAGGCCGGGGCTGGCCCTGGCCCCTGGAGAGCCGGCGATCAACCCCGTCCCGAGGCGAATGATCGAGGCCGCCGTCCGGGAGGTCACCGACCGCGGCCTCCGCGTGACGGTCGGGATCCCCGGCGGTGCAACCCTGGCGGCAAAGACCTTCAACCCGCGGGTCGGCGTGGTCGGGGGGCTTTCGATCCTGGGGACAACGGGGATTGTCCGGCCGTTCAGCTGTTCGGCCCTGCGCGAAACGGTCCGGCTAGCCCTGGGCGTTGCCGCGGCGGCGGGCGTCCGGCAGCCGATCCTGGTCCCCGGCCGGATCGGCGAGCGGGCGGCCCGGTCGCATCTGAGGGTCCCAGAGGTAGGACTGATCGAGGTAGGAAACGAGTGGGGTTTCGCCCTCGACGAGGCGGCCCGGCACCCCTTCGAGGAGATCGTCGTGGCCGGCCACCCGGGAAAGCTCGCCAAGCTCCTCGCGGGGGACTGGGACACCCATTCGCGCAGGTCGGGAAGCGCCTTGCCCGTGGTCGCGGCCCTGCAGGAAAGGGTCCTGGGACAGCCGGCCGCCCCGGCACCGACCGTGGAGGGGCTCTTCGCGGCCCTCGACAGGGAGGCCAGGAGGCGCCTCGGCGACGATCTGGCGGCGGCGATCAGGGATGCCCTCGCAAGAAGAACGGCCGGACGCCTTCCGGCGGCCGTTCTCCTGATCGACCTGGCCGGCCGGGAACTCGGCCGTTCGGGAGAGGGAATGCCCGAGAAATGAATAAGGTAAAGGAGAGACCATGACCCAGGCCAAAAAGAAGATTCTCATCGTCGGCTGCGGCCCGGGGGATCCGGCGTACATCACGCCTGCGGCCAAGGCAGCCGCAGCAAAGGCCGATGTACTGATCGTCTCGCGGCGCCTGGAGGGGCTCTTCCCGGAGGTGGCCGCCGAACGGATCGATTCGGGGACGGACGTGGAGGGGACGATCGCCCTCATCGCCGAGCGACGCGACGCCGGGGCGCAGGTGGTCCTCCTGGCCACGGGCGATCCAGGAATCGCGAGCCTCGCCCAGCCAGTGATCCGACGGTTCGGTCGTGAGAATTGCGAGGTGGTCCCCGGGATCAGTTCGATCCAGGTCGCCTTCGCGCGGCTCGGCCTCGACTGGACCGACGCGCGGATCGTCACGGCCCACCGGGCCGACCCCGAGGAAACCCCTGCCGAACTCAGGGGATCGCCGAAACTGGCGATCCTGGGCGGCCGCGACGGTTCGCTCCGCTGGGCCGCGGGGATCATCCCGGAGCTCGGGGAAGGCCGCCGGGTCTTTCTCTGTGAGGACCTCACGATGCCCACCGAAAAGATCCGCGAGGTCAGCGCCGACGAACTGAGGCATCTCCCCGTCTCATCCCGGGCGATCATCCTCGTCATCCGAAAGGAGCTCCTGCCATGAGGCTCGGCACACTCTACGGGATCGGGATCGGCCCGGGAGATCCGGAACTGATCACCCTTAAGGGGGCGCGCCTCCTGGCCGCCTGCCCCCACCTCTTCGTTCCCAAGGCCAGAACCGCCGCCGAGAGCGTGGCCTTGGCCATCGCGCGGCCCCTCGTCGGCCCCGAGGCGCGGATCGAGGAACTCCACTTCCCCATGACGGCCGACCAGGGGGAACTTGCCGAAAAATGGGAAGCCGCGGCCGAGAGCGTCGCTGGAATCCTCCAAAAGGGCGAAGACGCCTGCTTCGTCACCCTCGGGGACCCGCTCCTCTACTCGACCTACATCTATCTCCTGCGGGCGCTCCGCAAACGGCTCCCCGATCTTGTCGCCGTCACCGTCCCGGGGATTCCGGCCTTCGGGGCCGTGGCGGCCCTGGCCGAGTTCCCCGTCGGCGAAGGGCGCGATCCGGTGACGATCGTGCCGGCGGCCGACGACCTGGCCACCGTCCGGAAGGCCCTCGCGGCGGGGGGAACCGTCGTCCTGATGAAGATCGGCAGACGCCTCCCCGAGATCCTCGACCTTCTGGAGGCCCAAGGCCTCATGGATCGAAGCGTCTTCGTCTCCCGCGCCACCATGGAAGGCCAGCGGATCGAGATGGACCTCCGTCGCCTGAAGGCGGAGGAACCTGAGACGGGCTACCTGTCGATCATCCTCGTCCATGCAACCATCGGGGAAGCCGCTTCCCCTTCGCGAGGGAGCCGCCCATGATCGTCCACTTCGTCGGCGCCGGCCCCGGGGACCCGAATCTCTTGACCCTCAAGGCGGAAAAACTGCTGAGAGCCTGCCGGATCTGCGTTTACGCGGGTTCACTGGTGAGCCCCAGGATCCTCGCCCTGATCCCCGAGGGCGCCGAGAGGCACGACTCGGCCCGGATGACCCTGGAGGAAGTCGTCGCCGTCTATCGGGACGCCCAGAGGCGGGGGATCGACGTGGTCCGCCTCCACTCCGGCGATCCCTCGATCTACGGGGCGACCCGGGAGCAGATGAACGCCTTGGACGAGTTGGGGATCCCCTACGACGTCTGCCCCGGGGTGAGCGCCTTCCAGGCCGCCGCGGCCGCCCTCTGCACGGAGCTCACCGCCCCGGAAGTCTCCCAGACGATCGTGCTCACCCGGACCTCGGGCCGGACCCCGCTCCCCGGGGAACAGGAGATCGACAAGATCGCCCGAAGCCGGGCGACCCTCTGTATCTTTCTGTCGATCGACAAGCTCCGCGAGATGGCCGAGACCCTGGCCTCCCATTACGGGCCGGACTGCCCCGCCGCCGTGGTCCACCGCGCCTCCTGGCCGGACCAGAAGGTGATCCGGGGGACCCTCGCCGATATCGCCGCGAAGACCGAGCCCGAGGGGATCCACAGCCAGGCCCTCATCGTCGTGGGACGGGCGTTGGGGCGGGACCTCCCCGCCTCGAAGCTCTACGACGCAGCCTTCTCCCACGGCCACCGAAAGGGGAAAGAATCGTGAACGAGTTAACGACAGCCCTCATCACCCTGTCCGACGCAGGGGCGAAACTCCTGGCCCCGCTCGTAAGGGCACTCCCCGGGGCAAGGCTCTATGTCCACGAGTCGGTCCGGACGGTACCCCTCCGGGGGGAACCGGACGAAATTTTTAAAGAGAGGTCCCCGAGACCGCTCCCCGCTGCGCTGTCGGAATCCGGTTCCCAGGTTGCGAAAAAGTCTCGGGACGGAAACGAATCGAAGATCGAACGCTTTGCGAAAATCGCCGAGCTCACGGCGGCCCTTTTCCCTCTCTGCCGGGGCCTCGTCTACGCCGCCCCCGCGGGCGTCGTGGTCCGGGCCGTCGCCCCGCTGATCCAGGGCAAGTTCCAAGACCCGGCCGTGGTCGTCCTGGACGCGGGCGGCCGCTGGGCGGTGAGCCTGCTCTCGGGCCACGAGGGCGGGGCGAACGACTTGGCGATCCGGGTGGCGAACCTCCTGGGCGCCGAGCCCGTCGTCACGACGACGACCGAGGCCCTCAAGGATGTCATCGTCGGAATCGGCTGCCGTCGTGGGACACTCGCCGAGGCGATCGTCTCGGCCGTTCGGAGCACCCTCGATGAGGCGGGCGTCGTACTCAATGAGGTCCGCCTCATCGCCTCGGCCGATATCAAGGCCAGGGAAGCGGGGCTGCACGCAGCCGCCGGGATCCTCGGCGTCCCCATCCGCTTCGTCGCAGCCGACGAGATCCGCGCCTCAGCCAGGGAATTCACCCGTTCCGAGACCATCCGAAAGAAGGTCAATCTGCCGGCCGTCGCCGAACCGGCGGCGCTCCTGGCGGGAAGGAGGACCCGTTTGCTTTGCCGAAAAAAAACATTCCCAGGGATCACGATCGCCCTGGCGCGGGAAGGCTTTCCGTGGTCGGGGTCGGCCCCGGAGGGCCGCTAGATCGCACGCGCCGAGCCGAGGAGGCGATCGCGGCCAGCGACGTCGTCGTGGGATACGGCCGCTATCTGGAGCTCGTGGCCGACCTCACGGCGGAAAAGGAGTTGATCGCCACGGGGATGACCCGTGAGAAGGAGCGCTGCCGCCTGGCCCTGGCCCGGGTGAAGGAGGGAAGGGCCGTCGCCCTCGTTTCCTCGGGGGACCCGGGGGTCTACGGGATGGCCG
>CAYOGU010000255.1:0-5434 GCA_964403345.1 uncultured Syntrophus sp.
GGCCGAACTGAGCGCCTGGTGCGCGGAGCGGTTCGGCCCCCATCTGGTGACCGGCGACGAACGCGAACGCCGCTTCGACATCCCCTGGCTCGTCATGGACAGCTCCCTGGCCCGTGACCTGTGGGGCTGGCAGCCGGTCACCCCGCTGTCCGCGATCTTGGACGAGATCGCCCGCCATGCGGCGGACCACCCGGACTGGCTGGAAAGATCGGGGGTGTCATGACGGCGATCGAAGAATCCGAACGGCCCCTCTCCCTACTGTCGGTCGTCATCCCCGCTCGGGACGAGGAGGGCTGTATCGGCTCGACGGTCGGCCATCTTTCCCTCGAGCTGAAGCTCCATGCCATTCCCCACGAGATCGTGGTCGTGGACGACGGGAGCACCGATGGGACCTGGCGGCTTCTGCAGGAGCTGCAGGAGCGGATCCCTCAGTTGAAGCCGGTCCGGAACGAGGGCCTGCACGGCTTCGGCCGTGCGGTCATCTGCGGCCTGGAACATTTCACCGGCGATGCTGTGGTCGTCATGATGGCCGACGAATCCGACGACTGCCGCGATGTGGTCCGGTACTGGAACGAACTGAATCGGGGAGTCGACTGCGTCTTCGGCAGTCGGTTCGTCCGGGGCGGCGGGACGATCGACTATCCCCCCGTCAAATGGGTCCTCAACCGGCTGGCGAATACCTTCCTGCGGCTTTTCTTTCGCATCAAGCTCAACGACACCACCAACGCCTTTAAGGCCTACCGCCGCTCTGTCATCGACGGCTGCCGGCCCCTGATCTCCCCCCACTTCAACCTGACCGTCGAGCTTCCCCTCAAGGCGATCGTCCGGGGGTACACTTGGACGGTGATTCCCATCACCTGGCGGAACCGGCGTGCCGGCGTCCCGAAGCTGAAGATCCAGGAGATGGGGAGCCGATATCTGTTCATCTGCCTGTATATCTGGCTTGAAAAGCACCTCTCCCGCGGCGATTACCGGAAGCGGTAGTCGTCTTATCGTGAAAGGATTCCGATGACCTCTCATGCCCAATCGCCGAATTTCTCCCCAGCCGCAGGCGATGGCCCCGGCCCTCCGGGCGGAGTGGGGCTTTACCACCGCGCCCTCCTGGCCGGATTGTGCATTGCCCTCTTCCTGATCGTGGTCGGGGCACGCTGGTGGCTCATCGGCGGATACGGCAGCGACGTCCCCTACTGGGACCAGTGGGACGCCGAGGCGGCAACCCTCTACAAGCCCTATTTCGAGGGGAGGCTTAAGCCCGCCGACTGGTTTGCCCCCCATAACGAACACCGGATCTTCTTCAGCCGCCTCCTGGCGTTCGGGTTGCTTCAAGCCAACGGCCAGTGGGACGCGCGGCTGGAGATGACGGTTAACGCGCTGATCTACGCCTTGGTCTGTTGCGGGCTCTTTTGGGTCCTTGCCCGGGGACGTTCCCTCGCCTTTGCGGCGACAAGTGCAGGGGGACTGGCACTCCTGTTTTCATTGCCCTTCGGGTGGGAGAACAGTCTCGCCGGATTCCAGTCCCAATTCTATCTCCTGACGGGCTTTTCCCTGATTGCCCTTTACGGCATGACCAACGGTCGCGTCGGCTCTGGGCTCTGGGCCCTGAGTCTTCTTTCCGGCGCCGCCGCATTGGTGACCATGGCCTCGGGACTTCTGGCCCCCTTGGCCGCGCTGGGCTTCCTGGCCCTCAGAGCAGTGCGGGAGTGGGCCCGACGGCGCAGACTATGGCGGGAATCCTGGCCGACGGCCCTGGCGTCACTGCTGTTCGTTATCGCGGGTCTGGCCTTAAGCGTGAGGGTCGCGGGGCATGATTTCTTAAAGGCCCACTCCATAGGGGATTTCTTGACCGCTTTGGTCACCTGTATGGCCTGGCCCCATTACGAGAAGATCTGGGCGTTCGTTTCCTGGCTCCCTTTCGCGATGGTACTCTGGCGCTATCTCAAGGGAGGGCCGGAGGACGGGCCAGAGAGGCGTTTCGCCCTCGCCCTCGGTCTCTGGACGGTACTGCAGGCCGCGGCCATGGCTTATTCCCGCGCCGGCACCGTGGAGGCCCCTCGTTACAGCGACATCCTGAGTTTCGGCCTTGTGGCGAACGGTCTGTGCGCTTGGTGGCTTTGGGAGGGAGCAAAGGGGGGCCAAAAGAAGTTCTGGACGGTATTCCTGCTGATCTGGGCTGTCGCGAACGGCGTCGATCTCACCAAGTCCAGCTTCACCGGCGACATCACGAAACGCCTGCAAACCTACGAGACCGAACGGATTCGGACGGCCGGCTTTGTCGCAACGGGGGACGAGCAGTACTTCCGAAACCTCAAGCAGCCCACCGATATCCCTCACCCCGATCCGCATTTTCTGGCGGGGATTCTCCGGGATCCCGTGATCCGCCGCCTCCTGCCGGCGGGAATCCAGAGGCCCCTGTCCATAGAACCGGTCCGGGGTCCTGCGCCGGTCCCTGTGAACCGGCCGGGCCTGCCTCCCCATGGCACCATTGCACCCGAGCTTCGGGATCGGCCCGACCTCTTTTCTCCTATCGCCGTGGTCAACCCTCTGCAATCCTTCGAGTACCGCGTTGCTAGGGGCGAGGGGAGCCCCTTTTTGCTTCTCCACCTTCTCGGAGAGGGGACCCTAACGATCCGCGACGCCGGGGGGGGCAGCCACGATCTTTGCGGCCTGCCGTTGGGAAAGTCGGAATGGCGGCGGTTTTTCGCTTACTGCCCGGGCGGAGCGTGCAGGATTTCCGGAAAGGCCGGTGATACCGGCATGGTCCTGATGGCGCCTTACGAGATCGGTCCCGGATCGATTGCTGCCGTGATCGCCGGGTGGTGGGGGTGGGCTCTCTTCGCCTCCGGAGTGGCGTTGTTCGCCGCGATCCTCTTCGTCGTCTTCAAGAAGACATCGGGCTGGCGGGGAACGGGAAGCGGGAAGTCTAGAGCCTTCTTTCGATGATGTAGTCGGCGATGCTCAAGAGGGCCGTTTTGGCCTCCGAGTCTCCGAATCCGGCCAGGAATCCCCGGGCCTCGTCGATACATGCCTTGGCCTTGGCCAGCGCGTAATCGATGCCGCCGTAACGGCTGATCAGAGCCATGATCTCGGCGGTGGCATCCCCGTTTTTCTCCTCGATCCCCTTGCGGATGAAGGCCTTCTCCTCGGGGTTGCACTTCTTCATGGTCCGGATGAGCGGCAATGTCAGCTTCCCTTCGCTGAGGTCCTGGCCGATCGCCTTGCCGAATTCCTCCTCGCGGGCCACATAGTCGAGGGTGTCGTCGGTGATCTGGAAGGCCGTGCCCAGCCTCATCCCGAATCGGGTCAGGGCCTCGATCTGGCCGTCCGGGGCGTTTCCGAGGATGCCCCCGACGGCGCAGGCCGCCGAGATGAGGATGGAGGTCTTCTTCTCGACGATCGAGAGGTACTCCTTTTCGGTCAGGTTGACGTCTCCGGCCTTCATGAGCTGGAAGACCTCCCCCTCCGACATCGTGTTGGTGGTCGTGGAGAGGAGTTTGAGGATGGCCGGATTTCCATTGTCCGTCATGAGCTTGAAGGATTTGGAGTAGAGGAAGTCTCCCACCAGGACGCTCGCCGCATTTCCCCAGAGGTGGTTCGCGGCGGGCTTGCCGCGGCGTGTCTCGGCGCGGTCGATCACATCGTCGTGCAGGAGGCTGGCCGTGTGGATGAACTCGATGACCGCCGCCAGGGGATAGCGGCGTTCGCCCCGGTAGCCGCAGAGATCCGAGGTGGCCAGGAGCAGGAGGGGGCGGAACCGCTTTCCGCCGCTGCCGATCAGGTGGTGGATGATCTCCGGAATGAGCCGCACCTCGGATCCGAGGTACATTTCCATGTGTTCCTCGACCTGTTTCAGATCGTTCCCGTAATGGCGAAACACGTCCTGTATCTGCATGGCACGGCCTCTCGATCGTGGAAAGACGGGAGGTACTATAATGGATGGGTCTTCAAATGTCAAACAATAGCTCCCCCGGCCATCCGTCCCGGATGCGGTTGCATCCGTTTCCCCATCCGGCCTTTCCCCGGTCCGTTCGGGCAAGGTTCCCAACTGGAGAGAGGGCGGGCGGCCATGGAGGAGCATGCCGGACGAATTGCCTTTGACGACCCGGGCCGTCCGTATTATATTGGACCCGCCAGCTTTACCTTATGTGGCCATGACGGGAATCCTGATCATCCGGAGATTGCAGACCTGCGGCTGAGTGGGGGTGGGAGGGGCGTATCCGAACAGAGGCTGTTTCACGGACAATGGGAGGGGGCATGGGCGACAGAGCTGAAAAAGCGGTGGCATGCTCTCGCGAGGGATTCACGTGCTCTCAGGCGATCCTTTCCATGTACGGTGACGGGTTCGGCCTGGAAAGGACGACGGCCCTGAAGGCGGCCTCTGTCTTCGGGGCGGGGATGGGGCGCCTCGGTGAGGTCTGTGGGGCTGTGACGGGTGCTTTAATCGTGATCGGTCTGAAGCATGGCCAGACTGAGCCGAAGGACAGTCAGACGAAGGGGGAGGCCTATGCCCTGGTCCGGAGCTTTGCCGACCGCTTCCGAACCCTGGGGAGTACCCTCCTGTGCCGGGAACTCCTGGGATGCGACCTGGCGACCCCGGCGGGGATGACAACGGCCCGACAGAAGGGCTATTTCACTGAACGATGCCCCCGGTTTGTCCGGGAGGTGGCGGAGATCCTCGAAGATGTGTTGTAGCGCTGCGGAAAGCCTTCCGGACGGTGTGGCGGGCCGATGAGCGGCATCGCCCTGGGAATCGTTCTGGCCTCTGCCTTTCTCCATGCGGGCTGGAACTACCTGCTCAAGAAAAGCGACCGGAAGATCGCCTTCACCTGGTGGTTCCTCCTGGCTTCGGTGGTTATCTTTGCGCCTTTCTTTCTCTATCTCTGTTACAGCTCGGGGAAAACCATCCCAACTTGGGGCTGGATCTGCATCGTCGGCTCTGGCCTCATCCACGCCGTCTATTTTGGCTGCATGGGGAGCGCCTATCAGCGGGGCGATCTTTCGGTGGTCTATCCTCTGGCGAGAGGGTCTGGTCCCCTCTTCGTCCCGGTCCTGGCGGTCATGCTCCTCAGGGAGGAGATTGCCCCCCTGGGGATGCTGGGGATCGGACTTATCATCGGCGGGATCTACTCGATCCACCTGCGCGCATTCACCACATCTTCCTTCCTGGAACCCTTCCGGGCCCTCAGGGGCGGGGCCTCGCTCTGGGCCCTCTTCACGGGATTGGCCATCGCCGCCTATTCACTCGTCGACAAACTGGGGGTAGGGTTCGTCGAGCCGCCGGTCTATATCTACCTGATGATTCTGGTCACTTGGCTGGCGATCACCCCCTGGGTCCTTGTCCGGGAACGCCGCTGGCTGGCCCCGGAGTGGCGCCGGCACCGGGCCTCCATCTTCGCCGTCGGATTCTTCAGCAGCTTCACGTACCTCATGATCCTCT
>CAYOGU010000256.1:0-5355 GCA_964403345.1 uncultured Syntrophus sp.
CGGCCTCATTGCTGCCGATTCCGCCGTCGATATCCGCAGCAAGGATGGAAAACCGGTCTTTGATACCCGGCCGTACGGTTTCCTGGCGACGGATTCGCCGAACCCGGATACGGTTTCTCCGGCGCTCTGGCGGCATGCCCGCCGCAATGCCGTACAAGGCCTGTTCAAGGTCACCGACGGCATTTACCAGGTGCGGGGATACGACATCGCCAACATCACCTTCATCGAGGGGAAAAACGGCTACATCGCCGTCGACCCGCTGATGGCGATAGAAACGTCACAGGCGGCGCTGGGGCTCCTCTACCGGCATCTCCCTGTCAAGCCGGTGGTGGCGGTGATCTATACCCACAGCCATGTCGACCACTGGGGAGGGGTGAAGGGCATCGTCGACGCCGCAGACGTCGAGGCCGGGAAGGTCCGGATCATCGCCCCCGCAGGGATGGCCCGCGAGGCAATCAGCGAAAACCTGCTGGCGGGGAACGCCATGGAGCGCCGTGCCACGTACATGTTCGGCGGCCTGCTGCCGAAGGGCCCCAGGGGCCAGGTCGATGCGGGAATCGGAAAAGCCGCCTCCGGCGGGACGTTGAGCTTCATCCCCCCGACCGAGGAGATCGCCAGGCCCCTTCAGGAGATGACGATCGAGGGCGTCCGGTTCGTCTTCCAGCAGACGCCCGGGGCGGAGGCCCCGGTGGAGATGAATTTCCATCTCCCCGACTTCAAGGCCCTGTGCATGGCCGAGAATGTCAACGCCGGGCTGCACAACCTGCTCACCCCCCGCGGCGCCCAGGTGCGGGACGCCAGGGCCTGGTCCCGGTTCATCGACGAGGCGATCGACCGCTTCGCCGACGGGACGGAGGTTCTCTTCACCACCCACCACTGGCCGCGCTGGGGCCGGGAGACGATCGCCGATCATCTGAAGAAGCAGAGGGACCTCTACCGGTACATCCACGATCAGACGGTCCGCCTCATGAACCGGGGGTATACGCCCGCGGAATGCGCGGAAATGATCCATCTCCCGGCGAGCCTCGCGTCGGAGTGGTACAACCGCGATTTCTACGGGACCGTCCATTTCAACGTGAAGGCCGTTTACCAGCGCTACCTCGGCTGGTTCGACGGCAATCCCGCCAGCCTCCAGCCGCTCCCGCCCGAGGAGGCGGCCGGGAAGTATCTGCAGTGTCGTCTTTGCCGAGCCGGAAAACCGGGAGGCCCGGGAACTTGAGGCCGACGCCATGGAACAGCTCGGCTACCAGTCCGAATCGGCGGTCTGGCGGAACTTCTATCTCTCCGGGGCCATGGAGCTCCGCAACGGTGTCCGCAGGGACGCGGTCCTGCATCAGGCAGGGGGCGACGTGGTGCGGACCTTGTCCCTGGATACCTTCTTCGATCTCCTCGCCGTCCGCGTCGACGGGCCGAGGGCGGACGGCAAGAGGATCGCCGTCAACTGGGTCTTCAGCGGTCCCGAGGAGCAATACGCCGTCACCCTCGAAAACGGGGTCCTGAACCACAGGCGGGGCCGGCTCCACGCCGATCCGGACGCCACGGTCTACCTGAGCCGAGAGGTCTTCGACGCCATCGCGACCAAGCAGGCCACCTTCCTTGGCCGGATCCTGGCCGGGGATATCCGGATCGAAGGCGGGACGATGAATTTTCTCGAGATGATGTCCTGCCTGGAAGAGCTGGATCCGCGGTTCAACATCGTCACCCCCTGAGGGCGAAGACCCTTGGCGCAGCCGGTTCATGCGGCCTTTCGCCCTCGGATCGTCGGATCATCGCCATGTGCCGGTGCAGGCGACGCTCCCGGAAAGCCTGCGGACGCCGGGGAAAGACAAGGAAAATCGCTCAAGAGACCAACTTCCCGGCGATCCAGAAGAGGGCCCAGCGATCACCGTTCCTGCCAGCGAACGGGTCTTCCAGGCAACAATCAGCGTGGGGATGGAAACCAGCAGGGACGGTTGAAGGAAGGTCAGATGCCGCGGTTCTCCGGTCGTCACCAGGATGGGCAGGATCAGGGCGCTCAGCACCGCCGCGGGGATGAAGTCCAGCCACTGCCGCAGCCGCTCCGGCAGGCGTCGGCGGGATATGAAAATCAAAGGAACCCAGCGCGGCAGATAGGTCACGATCCCCATTCCCACCACCAGCAACAGGTAGTCCCTGTTCACGATTCCTCCGTGCAGTTTCTTCCCCTGCCACTCCATCTGCGCAGGACGATGCCGAACGTCGCGGCGATCACCGACGCCATCACGATATAGGCATTGCCTGGAAGGAGCAGCGAGAAGGCCACGGCCAGGAGTCCGGAGAGGACAGCGACCAGGACGTGAAGGCGGTCCCGGATCTGAAAGACCAGCAGACAGATGAACATGGCGGGCAGTGCGTAGTCGATCCCGAAGGCCCCTGCAGGAATGAACTGTCCGCCATAGCCCCCCAGGACCGTGCCGACGATCCAGGCCATGTTGGCGGTCTGATTCAATGCCAGTGCCCTCCGCCAATCCCAGGCCCCGTCACGGAAGCACGTCATGTTGAGGGCGAAGCTCTCATCGGTCACCCCGTAGGCATAGAGGGAAAGACGTCCGACCCCCAGGCGTTGGAGATAGACCGCCAGAGACGAGCTCATCAGCAGATGGCGGAGATTGACGACAAAGGTCGTCAGGACGATGGGCATGACGCCGGCGCCGCTGGCCAGCATGGATATCGCGATGAACTGGGAGCTTCCGGCATAGACGAAAACCGACATCAGGCCGATCTCCCAGGGCGCCAGGCCGGCATTGTGGGCCAGGACGCCGAAGGCCAACCCGATGGGCACGTACCCCAGGCAGATGGGCCAGGCCGCCGCCATGCCGTCCTTTAGAGATGAAGGATAGGGGGGACGCCGCATGCTGCACCTCTCAGGGTCCGCTATAGGTATCACATTTTGGGGGAAGATGAAATCAAGGAAGACAAGGCGAAGTCGTGCTTTTCGCCGAAGCGCATCACGAGGGTATCGCCCTTTTTCTGCAGGGAGGTTACCTTCGTGGCCAGCGCAGGGCGATGCTCAGGCTCGATGCGCCGATGATAAGCATGCCGATGGTCGCAAGCAGGTCCGGCAGGTGGTCGAAGACGATCCCTCCGAGCAGTGTGACCCAGACCAGTTGGACGTAAAGCAGGGGCGAGAGCGTGGAGGCCATGGTGACGCGGAATGCGCGGATGAGCAGGAAATGGCCGATCCCTCCGAACAGGCCCAGCGAAGAGAGGATCAGGACCTGCTTGGGCGTGGGGATCTCCCAGGTCCAGTAGGCCGGGACGACGAAGGACATGGCAATAGTGCCGATCAGGGCGGTGTAGAAAAGCTGGCGCATGGCCGGCTCCGTGGCCGAGAGCTTGCGGGTGAGGATCTGGTACCCGGCATAGCAGAGTGCGCAACCGAGCGCATAGACGATGCCGATGCCGGACATCGAGCCGCCCGGCCGGGCGATGAGCAGGACGCCGCAGAATCCCGAAAGGGCCGCCAGCCAGATTCTGAGAGGGACCTTCTCGCCGAGCAGGGGGCCGGCGAAGAGCGCGACAAACAAGGGATTGACGAAGACCAGCGCCGTGGTCTCCGCAATGGGCAGGGTGCTGAAGGCCAGGACGACGAGCAGGGAGCTGCAGATCAGCAGGAGCCCGCGCAAGATCATCAGCCCCGGACGCTCCGTCACGACGATCTGGCGGCCCATGCCGGGCGCGACCCCCACCAGCATCAAGACGAGGTGGCCCACATAACGTGCCCACACGACCAGCGGAACCGCAAAGGAAGCGGTCAGATACTTCGAGGACGTGTCGAGAACGGCGAAGAGAAAGGTCGCGATCAGAAGGAGGATGGTGCCATAGAGTTTGTGCCGCACGATGATTCGCCGTACCTATCCAGCTCCCGACAGGAGGGATGCCTATTTTTTATAAGTCTCGGAAAGATAGGTGGCGATCAGCTTCGCTTCGTCGTCGTTGATCGCGGCCCCTTTCTGCTTCATCCGGAGCACGGTTGCCTGCCACTCGTCATGGGTCTTCTTTTTTGACGTGGACCTCTCGAGATTGTGACACTTGCCGCAGTTGTTCTCGAAAAGCGTCTTCCCATCGGGTCCTCCTTTGTCGGCTGCCGAGGAGCAAACCGCGGTGAGAAGGAAGAGGCTCCCAACCAGCGTCATCATGGCCCTGATCATCTTTCATCCCCCTTTAGTCGAACGCCCGGCGTTTGGCCGCCTTTTGCCTGCGACGGTCCGGCGACATCCCCCTGGACACGAGGATGAGATCCGGTCCGTCTTCCGTGGTGCGGGCGTCGGCGCCGGCAGCGTGGGCAGCCGGCAAACCGGTTCAATAATTTTTAAATAACACAGGTGATGGGTCCGTTCAAGGGCCGCCTGGGGCGGATGCCAGAGAGGATTCCGTGGTCATACAAAGCTTGACAAGATCATGATTCATGGTTCAAAATATCGCATCGTTCGGCCTCTCTGGCCCCTGGCCGCAAGGGGATGACCGCAGGCCGGTCATTGGTTTGGTGCGGCGTGATCGGTGATTCCCGGAACAAGGACCAAGGACAACATGCCATGAAACGGTGGATGCCCTTACTGCTTCTGCTGGCGGTCGCCTGGGGAGGTCTTTTCGAAGCGAAATTGGCCTTGGCCAAAGAGGCCATCGTCCCGACCGTGCTCTTCTATTCTCCCACCTGCTCCCATTGTGCGAAGCTGGAGAGGGAAATCCTTCCGGCCCTTCAGCAGCGATACGGGAAGCAGCTGGTGATCGTCCATGTGAACGTGGTCAGCGCAGCGGGGAGCGATATCTTCGAAGCGGCCATTGCCCGCCTCAAGGTCCCCGAGGCCCGCATCCGGGTCCCGGCCCTGCTCATCGGGGATACGTTCCTGTTGGGGACGGTCGAAATCCCTGAAAAGGCCCCCGGCCTGATCGCCGCGGCCCTTGCCAAGGGGGGCTTGGATTGGCCGAATCTCCCGGGCCTGTACGAGCAGTTCTTTGCCCAGAAGAGCATCCACCTGGATCACCTGTCCCCCTGGGCGTTCATGACCTATAAATTCAAACAGGACCCGCTGGCCAACGGCATCGCCGTCCTGGTCCTGGCGCTCCTGGTGATCAGTCTGATTGCGGCCGTGGTGATCCCCCTGTCCTCCCGCCCGGCGCCGAAGGCCATGACCCTTCTGCCTGCCTGGGTGATCCCGCCCCTGGCGGTGATCGGCCTGGCCGTCGCGGTTTACCTTTCCTACGTGGAGGTTTCAGAGACGAACGCCTTCTGCGGGCCTGTGGGGCACTGCAATGCGGTGCAGAACAGCCCCTATGCGAAGCTGTTCGGCATCCTGCCCATTGCCGTCCTGGGGATGGGCGGGTACATCGCCATCC
>CAYOGU010000257.1:0-5347 GCA_964403345.1 uncultured Syntrophus sp.
ACAAAGGGCCATGCGGTGATCGCCGGCGCCGGTCCCGTGAGCATGGAAACGGGGGATGCCCTGCACCGGCTGGGCATGAAGCTTACCCTGGTGGTGACCTCGGACCGCGTTTTTTCGGCCATGCTGGATGTCCAGGCCGCGGCCGTCGTGGAGAATCATCTCCGGAAGCAAGGGGTGGATGTTCTCAAGGGCGAGGACATCGTCCAGATCGGCGCCGGTGGCAAGGTCACGCTGAGTTCCGGGAAGACGCTGGACTGCGACCTGGTCGTCTTCGGCAAGGGCGTCCGTCCCTGCGTCGCTTTCCTTGCCGAAAGCGGAATTGCCGTCCGGCGGGGGCTTGTCGTCAATGAATGCATGGAGACCAATATCCCCGGCATCTTTGCCGCCGGCGATGCCGCGGAAACGAAGGATCTGGTCGCCGGCGATCGGAGGGTCAATGCCCTCTGGCCCGTCGCGGTCGAGCAGGGGCGGATCGCCGCGTTAAACATGGCGGGGGTCAAGGCGGTCTATGAGGGAAGCCTCTCCAGGAACATCATGCGCGTCTTCGATCTCTCCATCTTCGCCGCCGGACAGGGACGAGCGGACGGACCGGAAGTCAAAGTCTCCTCCGGCCCTGATTTCTATCGAAAAATAGTCCTGGACAAAGGGGTGCTGAAGGGGGTTGTCTTTATCGGAAATATTCGCCATGAAGGTCTCTGCCGGGGCATGCTTCAGAGTGGGATCGATGTCACGTCCTTTGCCGACATTCTTCTCAAAGGAGCCTTCGCCTATCCCCGCTTGCAGCGCCGGGCGATGCGAATATGACCGGAAGCTGAAAAAAAGGATGAGAATCACCGTACGGGCTTTCGCCGATTACAGGGGGATCCTCGGCAGCGAAACGGAGCTTGTCCTGCCGGAGGGAAAAACGATCGGAGGGCTGCTTGCCGACCTCTATGGCCGCCACCCGGATCTGCGGCGGGAAATGTGTACCGCGACCGGAGAGCTCAAGGAATTCATAAACATTTTTGTCAACGGCCGCAACATCGCTTTCCTTGGCCATCTGGCCGCTCCGCTGGCCGATGGCGATACCGTCGCTCTTTTTCCCCCTGTGGCCGGGGGATAAAGGGCAGAACTTCGTCCGCAGCCAGACTCCGACACCTGGCCGGCACCCGGCGGGGATCTGAACGGTATCCGAACGTGGACCCGTTACACGACCAGGACGTCGACATAGGAGCCAGACGAGGCGGGATCAATCAGCTTACTTAACAATCCTGCGTACCAGGGGATGGGTGCTGCACCGGATCGATCCCCCGTCTTCATTGTGAGCCGCAAAGTAAATCGGATATACCGTAATGCCGTTGGCTTCCAGGGCGTTCTTGACGGCCTTGCCGTCGAAGTGGTCGTTATATCCCATGATGTAGTGATCCTTGCCGAGGGGCAAACCGTTGACTGCAAGATAACGTGTGGCTTCCCTGCTTACCTCGATACGCTTCCAGTTCTTAAAATATGCGGGAATCCCGTCCACGAAAACTTCCGGACAAACAATGATCAGACCGGAGCGGGGCACGGACAGAGCCACGTCCAGATGAAGAATGTCTTCCGTCAGTCGCACCCGTTCGACATCGTATCCCTGCGGTTCAAGGTATGATTTCAGCCAGCGATAGCCCCGTTCGCTGGAACCTGTGGTTTTGTTCAGGGATGTTCCGACAAAAATCTTTTTGCCCAGGACAATGACGTCGCCTCCCTCCAGCACCGGGAAGCCGGTTTTGTCGAACTGCCCGTCATTAACCATGAGCGAATAATCGATGCCGGGCATGGACACCCAACGAGCGTTGCTTCCGGCCACCCGTTCCAGCAAGAGGCGCCTCAACCCGAGTATGTCGCTACGGCGGTAGAGCGAGCCCATCGTATTTTCAATCACATTGTTGCCGATCACGAGAATCGGGTCGCGCACATACTGCTGTGAAATACCGGCTAGGCGGACAAATTCCTCACCGAAGTTATGAACCGCTCTCTCGCGGGTGAGTACCTCGGGGCGCCAGACTTTCACTCCATTTTCCTCCAGTATGGAGATGAGTTCCCTGTTTTCCTTTTCCATTACGTCGAATTTGCCGATGGCGATGGAATCCTTCCCCGACCTTTCCCACACCTTCTTCGACTCCGATTCGGGCATTATCTTGGCAGTTTCCTGCGCCCATTTGGCTACTGAAAAATCCGGATAGATGTTGAACGGAACACCTACGATGACCTCCCTGAGGTTGCCGTATTCATAATCAACCCATATGTCATTGGAGGCGGCAAAGACCGGCGGAACAGCGCCGATAGCGGCGGTACACGCAAGGAGCGGCAACATCAATAAGGTCCTTCCGATCTTCATATCTCTTCTTTGAATCTCCTTATGTTTAAATTGCGAATCCAATATCGTTTGTACGGATTGGTGCCAATGCGACACGATTACGGGCCGTGATTTAGCATAGAATCATGATTTTGAAAACCAGGAACAAACAAACGAATGGCCACAAGCAAAAGGTCGCCGGAGGGGTGAGGAGTGAGATGTGGCTGCCCAGGTTAAAACGCAAGGTGTAAGAGATCGATTAGGCGTGGGAGGGAACGGATTATGGATTTTCCGCGGGCTACTTCCTGAAAATGTCATTTCCTCAGCGCTTGTGATAGAAGACAGAATAGAGGATATTAAAAAAAGATAGGAGGAATGGCTGATGAAGGTTATTGCCGTTAACGGAAGCCCCAGAAGAAAGTGGAATACAGCCACACTCCTGCAAAAGACCCTTGACGGAGCCGTGTCACAGGGAGCTGAAACGGAAATCTTTCATTTGTACGAATTGAATTATAAGGGATGTATCAGTTGCTTCGCCTGCAAAACCAGGGATGGCCAAAGTTATGGGAGGTGTGCCGTGAAGGATGACCTCAGACCAATCCTAAAGAAGGTTGAAAATGCGGATGCCATCGTTTTGGGTTCCCCGATCTACTTAGGGACCGTAAGCGGGGAGATGCGGTCATTTATGGAACGTTTGATTTTTCCGTATCTTACCTATACCGATCCACCGGATACCCTGTTTCCCCGTAAAATCCGGACCGGCTTCATTTATACGATGAATGCCACAGAGGACATGGCTAAAGAACGCGACTATGCCGGATACATCACGAACACGAGAATGATCATGAAGTGGGTTTTCGGCTCCGCAGAGGCACTATGCAGTTACGACACCTGTCAGTTTGAGGATTATTCTAAATATGTTGCCCCGCGTTTCGATCCGAGCAAGAAGGCGAAGAGGCGGGAAGAAGTATTTCCGATAGATTGCGAGAATGCTTTTGCGATGGGGGCTAGGCTTGTCAGGGAACGCCAGTAGTTCAGGAGAATGAATAGGATCATCATTCTTTCCGCAGAGTTTCGGAATAAGGAATCCGGCGACAAAACAAAAGCGCCCTGGCGTTCCTGACCGGGGCGCCCCGCCCATCCCCGCCGTAATCCGTCGGTTCTTCTTAAAATTTCCCGCCTCCCGGACGGATATCCCGCCCTGTCCCGCGGTACCCCGGATGTTCCGCTTGCCGCAGGATGTCTTTCGCGCCGTACCGGAGCCGGTCCGGGGCGGGAAATTATCCATTGCCTGCCCTCGACCCTTCATGCTATAGCTTCAGCATCATCCGGACTTACGAGGGGTTGGACCCCACGGCGATGAAATCCAGGGGGAGGGACGTGGTTGGATCCAGCAGGCCAAAAGAGAAAGACCAAACCGGTTTATCTGGGGGGCCTTCAGATCGGGGGGGGCGCCCCGGTGGTCGTCCAGTCCATGACCTCCACCGACACGCGGGACGTCAAGGCCACCCTCCGGCAGATCCGCAGGCTCACCGGGGCGGGATGCGAGGTGATCCGAGTCGCCGTTCCCGACGAGGCGGCGGCCGCCGCCGTCCATGAGATCAAGTCCGGGATTTCCATCCCCCTGATCGCCGACATCCATTTCCGCGAAGACCTGGCCATCCTGGCCATGAACCACGGCGCCGACGGCATCCGGATCAACCCCGGAAACATCCCCCGCGAGGGGATCCGCAAGATCGTCCGGGCCGCCCGGCGATGCGGCAAGGTGATCCGGATCGGGATCAACGCCGGCTCGCTCGAAAAGAAGATCGCCGCCCGCCACGGGGGGCCGACCGCGGAGGCCCTGGTCGAAAGCGCCCTGGCGAGCATCCGCCTCCTGGAGTCCATGGACTTCGGGGCCATCAAGCTGTCGCTGAAATCCTCCGACGTGGCCACGACGATCGAGGCTTACCGGCTCATGGCCCGGCGGTCGGACTACCCCCTCCACCTGGGGGTCACCGAGGCCGGGACCCTGCTCCAGGCGGCCGTCAAGTCCGCCATCGGGATCGGGACGCTCCTGTACGACGGGATCGGAGACACCATCCGGGTCTCCGTGACCGGCGACCCCGTCCAGGAACTGGGCGTGGCCTATTCGATCCTGAGGGCCTTGAAGATCCGCGAGGTCGGCCCGGACATCATCGCCTGCCCCACCTGCGGACGGTGCGAGATCGATCTGGCCCCCCTGGTCCGGAAGGTGGAACGGGCGCTGAAGGGGGTGAAGGCCCCCCTGAAGGTCGCCCTGATGGGATGCGTCGTGAACGGCCCCGGGGAGGCCCGGGAGGCGGACATCGGGATCGCGGGGGGACGCGGGGCGGGGATGCTCTTCAAGAAGGGCCGGACCGTGCGGCGGATCGCCGAGGGGGAATTCCTCCCGGTCCTGCTGGACGAGATCGGGAAAATGACGGCTGCCGAAGTCCCGGCCGGGGACCGGGAGCCGAAAAAGATTCCGCGCAGGCGGAGGAAGTGAAGGAGGCGTCATGCGTTATTCGGAAATGTTCCTGCCCACCGGAAGGGAGGTTCCCTCGGATGCGGAACTGATCAGCCACCAGCTCATGATCCGGGCAGGCATGATGAGGAAACTGACCAGCGGGATCTATTCCTATCTCCCCCTGGGGTACCGGGTCATCCGCAAGTTCGAGCAGATCGTCCGGGAGGAGATGAACCGGGCGGGCGCCCAGGAGGTCTTCCTGCCGATGGTCCAGCCGTCGGAGCTCTGGCAGGAATCGGGCCGCTGGGTCCATTACGGCAGGGAGCTCCTCCGGTTCCGGGACCGCCACGAGAGGGAGTACTGCCTGGGGCCGACCCACGAGGAGGTCATCACCGACCTGGTCCGCAACGAGATCAAGACCTACCGGCAGCTTCCCCGGAACCTCTACCAGATCCAGACCAAGTTCCGCGACGAGATCCGGCCGAGGTTCGGCGTGATGCGCTGCCGGGAATTCGGGATGAAGGACGCCTACAGCTTCGACGCCGACGAGGCCGGCGCCGAGGCCA
>CAYOGU010000258.1:0-5322 GCA_964403345.1 uncultured Syntrophus sp.
TCGATGATCGTCTTGGTGCACTCCTGAAAGACACCGCCGTCGTCGGCCAGGCGGTCGCCGTATTTCCTCTGGAGCCGCTGCGCTGAAAGCTGCACGGGCGTCAAGGGATTCTTGATCTCGTGGGCCATCCGCCGGGCCACCTCCCGCCAGGCCGCTGCCCGTTCCGCCCTCTGAAGCTGGGTGAGATCCTCGAACACCAGGACCATTCCCATGTCGTTGCCCTCATCGTCGTAGATCAGGGTGATCGTCATCAAGACCGTCAGCGCCCGGTCCCGGAGGGTCAGGTCGATCTGCTTTTCCACAAATCCCTCCCCCCGTTCGCGCAATTCCCTGAGCACCTCTTCGGCCAGGGCCAGATGGTCCGGAATGAGGACCTCGTCGTAACGCCGATTGAGGACCTTGTGGGTGACGATCCCGAACATCCTCTCGGCGGCTCGGTTGATCGTGGTGATGACGCCGTTGCGGTCTACGGAAATCACGCCTGCCGAGACGTTGCGCAGGATCGTCTCCATGTCCTTGCGCCGCTGCTCCAGGTCCTGATTGGCCCGTTCCAGCCCTTCGTTGCTCTTCTTGAGATCCCGGGTCATCTGATTGAAGGAGGTGACCAGCACGCCGATCTCGTCGTCAGCGGCAATTTCGATCTGGTGGTTCAAATCCCCTTGGGCGATCTTCCGGGTCGCCTCGGCCAGGTCCTGGATGGGGACGGTGATCCCCTTGGCCAGGTAGATCCCGAACCATGTCGCTGAAAAGATGATCAGGAGCATCACGATGAACAGAGTGATGATATATCCGAACTTGATCGGGGTCCTCAGAAGGGTGAGCTGCCGATATTCCTCGGAGGTTTTGGAGATGACGTTGATCTTTTCGACCAGGCCGCCCGAGAAATAGTAGATAGCCCTGACGAAACCGATGACCATCCTGGGATTCGCAAGGGAGTAGATGGGAACGGCGCCCTGGATCAGGTCCCCTTGAGCCGTTTGCTCGATCGTTGTCACCTCCTTGCCGGCGTACAGATCCTCAAGGGACTTCGGGGCAAGGGGCTTGGGGGCCATCTGGGGATACTCCTGATCACGGACAACGAATGTCTCCTTCTGGTTCAGGATATGGATCTCCAGCATGTTTAATTTGTAGGTCTTGTGTCGCCTCTCGACCAGGGCCTTCAGATAGACGGACTTCTCACTTTCGTAGAGACCATTTTTCGTGATATCGGCGCTGAGCTGCCAGGCATAATACTTCGCCTGGTCTGCTGACTGCTGGTAGTAGAGCTGGGCAACCTCGAGGGTCCTGTTCAAGGCGTCTCCGATGCGGATGCTGAACCAGTTGTCGATGCTGTAGGAGAGAAAATTGCTCGAAACCAGGAACAACAGGACCGTCGGGATGAGAGAAAGACCGACGAATGCAGCAACCAGGCGGGTCCTGAGCTTGGAGCCGATGACCCCGCGACGGCGGTCATAGATCAGCTTCACCAGATTCCTGACGATCAGGAAGATCAAGAGGATAATCAGGATGATGTTGATATTGATCAGACCGAAGATCAGGGCATTGCCGGAGATGGGAAGGGAGAACATCTCGCCCCGGAAGACCCGGGTCTCCAGATAGGTCACCAGGGCGATGAGGGCCACCGTCGCGACGATGATGATCCGCTCCCGCTTTCGCCTTCTCGCCTCCTGCACATCCAGCTTGACCGGCACTCGCTTCTTTTCCATCAGTAGTAGAATCCCTCCCGGTACCAGTCGGTTTCAAAGTCCCAGAGGGAGACAAAGAAAAAGATGTACTCCATATGCAGGGGCAACCGGACCTTGTCCAGCTTCGCCTTCAACTGGACATAATAGGCTTCCCCCTTCTTCAACGTCTTGAGCAGGGCCACGGGAACGCCGTTCAGATCGGTCATCGCTCGCTTGGCGCTTTCATAATCCTGAAACGACGCCGGTTCCTTCTCCCCGTCCGAGGAGACGGTGAAGAGTTTCTTGACGTTGTCATACTTGATGGTGTGCTGAACGGTCAGCCGGACCAGTCGTTTGTCGAACCATCGGGACCGTTCCTCGAAGAGGTCCACCACGAAGGTGAAGGTGGTGGGAACACCGGCCAGGATCGCCGCCTCGATCTCCTTCGTGAAACAGTTTGTGACCCTGGCGTACAAGAGGACATGCGTGGCATTGTTGGTGACCAGAAGATCCCTGATCTCCGCATCCTCGGCGTGGAGTGGAGAACAGGAGGGCAAGCAGGTCATCATGAAAAAAAGAAAGGCGAAATAGGATCGTTTTGCAGACATCGGCATCTCTGCCCCATCCCCATATCCCCAAGGTCCTTTTACGGCCCCTGAGGCCTTCACGGCGAACAACCAATCGTTTTTTTTGTTATTTTAGCAATTTGGCAGGTATACTAAGAGACTGGATGTCAAAATGCAAGACCTATTTGTGTCCAGAGACCAGCAGGAAGCGGGCAGGTTTGGTCTGGACAGAGGGTTAGGCGTTAACCGAATCGAGGACTCGAAAAGATGGAATCCGAAGAGATTCCAATTCGTTGAACATTCCTTCCCTGCTGAACCGGCTCACCATCGTCCAGCAATCCTTCCGAACCATCAACTCTTTCAGCAGGATGTTGTTCAGGCGGTGACCTGATTTGTAAGCCACAAAATGTCCGATGATGGGGATGCCCAAAAGGGAGAGATCCCCGATGGCGTCCAGGATCTTGTGCTTCACAAATTCATCGGGAAAGCGGAGGCCTTCCTTGTTGATGATCCGATGTTCGTCCAGAACGACGGCGTTCTTCAGGGACCCCCCGAGTGCCAGCCCCTTGGCCTGCAGGTATTCGACGTCCTTCAGGAAACCGAAAGTCCTCGCGTCACAGATCTCCTGATCGTAAGAAACGTCGGAGAACCTCATCTCATAGGACTGCACCCCGATCGAGGCGTGGTCGAATTCGATCTTGTAGGTGATCCTGAATTCCGGGGAAGGGAGGAGCTTTGCCGTGCACTCTCCGTCCGAAACGGAAACCTCCTTGTTGATGACGAGCAGTTTCTTACACTTGCCCTGGATCTGGGTCCCCACGTCCTTGAGCAGGTCCACGAAAGGGCGTGCGGAGCCGTCCATGATCGGAATCTCCGGCGCATCGACCTCCACGATCGCGTTGTCCACCCCCATGCCACAGAAGGCGGACATCAGGTGTTCCACCGTGGAAACGGTCACGCCATTCAGGCCGATCGTCGTGGCCAGGGTGGTGTCCCTGACGTTGTGAACATCGGCCTTGATCCGGTTGTCCCCCTTCAGATCGGTGCGGAGAAAGACGATCCCCTCGTCGACGCCGGCCGGCTTGATCACCATCCCGACCTTCCTGCCGGAATGCAATCCGATGCTCTTACATCTGATTTCCTGCTTGATGGTCCTCTGAAAAAACATAAGCACCCATTACTGTCCGTCGTTGAATCAAGCGGATCCGGACCACCTGATAAATTTCCCTTGAGCAATATCCATACCATAGACGCCTCCCCGCAGGAAGGATTTTCAACAAGATAAAATCATGATATGTATCATTATTTTATCGTTCCGCCATATGGACCCTCATACACAGGAAGGATCGTTCCCGGTAGTGTGTCGAAAACACTACAGCCCCTTCGTTCCTACCCCAAGTTTGTTCCATATGGGGAAACTCAAGGGTCCGAGAACCCCCTCGCCAAGCCCCCTGCTGCTGTGGCCCGGAAGAATCGCTCCTTTTCGCTGTAGATGCATCCGCAGTAGGGTTGCCGGTACATCCCGAGGGCCTTGGAAATCCGGACACCCTCCGACCATCCAGATCGGAAATTCTTATAAAGGAAGGGAATGCCTTCCTTCAGGGTGATCTGTTCACCGACCTGCCGGATAAGGTCGTGTTTCTGAAAACGGCTGTAGAGAAGAGTCGTCGTGAAAGCGTCAAACCGGCCCCGGATGGCTTCCTGAGCCGCCCGGGTCAACCTCATGTGGTAACAGGAGCGGCACCGCTCCTCCTCGCGGAAGGCCACTTGCCTGAGGAACGCCTCCATGGGATAGTCCTCATCCCGGATGATCCGCAGTCCTTCCCGTTTTGCGTAAACGTCAAGCGTTTCAAGCCGCTTCTGGTATTCCTGATAGGGATGGATATTGGGATTGTAGAAAAGACCACAGACCTCGTCCCCCTCCTGCCTCAGAACCTGCAGAGGGATGATCGTGCATGGGCCGCAACAGATATGGAGGAGGATCTTCACTTCAGAACAGCTCTTTCTGGTTGCTGCCGACCCAGCGCCTGCCGAGGTGCTCGTAAGCCCTCCGGGTGGCGACCCGGCCCCGGGCGGTCCTCTGCAGATAACCCTCCTGAATCAGGAAGGGTTCGTAGACATCCTCGATCGTCGTCTTCTCCTCGCCGATCGCTGCTGAGAGGTTATCAATCCCCACCGGACCGCCGTCAAACTTTTCGATCACGGTCAGGAGGATCGTCCGGTCCATGTGGTCGAATCCCTTCTCGTCGACCTCGAACTGTCCCAGGGCCTCTACCGCCACATCCCGGGTGATCCGCCCATCGGCCCTGACCTGGGCAAAGTCACGGACCCTCCTGAGCAGACGGTTGGCAATCCGCGGCGTACCCCGAGACCTGCAGGCCATCTCAACCGCCCCTCCTTCGTCCATATCGACACTGAGGATTTTCGCCGATCTGCGGAGGATCACCGCAAGATCCTCGGGCGTGTAGAAATCAAAGCGGAAGCTCATCCCGAACCGGTCACGAAGAGGGGAGGTCAGAAGTCCCGCCCGGGTCGTGGCGCCGATCAGGGTAAACCTGGGGATATCCAGTTTCATCGACCTGGCCGAAGGCCCCTGGCCAATGAGGATGTCGATATGGAAGTCCTCCATTGCCGGATAGAGGATCTCCTCCACGACGTGCGACAGGCGGTGAATCTCGTCGATGAACAGGATGTCATGCTCGTGCAGATTTGTCAGGATGGCCGCCAGGTCACCCGGCCTTTCGACCACCGGCCCCGAGGTGACCTTGATGTCCACCCCCATCTCGCGGGCCATGATGTAGGCGAGGGTCGTCTTTCCCAACCCCGGCGGTCCATACAGGAGGACATGATCGAGCGCCTCCCGCCTCTGCTTGGCCGCCTCGATGAAGAGCGAGAGATTCTTCTTGATCTTCTCCTGTCCGATGTATTCCGCAAGGGACTTTGGGCGGAGCGATACGTCGTATCCCTCGTCCTCGTCAAGACCCTGCGGAATCGTCAGGGGGTTCTTTGCAGAGACATGGCCAGCGTCCTCTTTCACGATCGACGTAAATCCTCCCTTTTTTTCGGGTATCGGATCTCCAACCGCCGCCTCA
>CAYOGU010000259.1:0-5283 GCA_964403345.1 uncultured Syntrophus sp.
CCTGATCGAGTTCCTCCTCCAGCGTGGACAGATCGTTGCCGCGTTTGAGGTTCTTCCTGAAGAAATTGGACAAGTGGATGAGCAGCTCCTTGCAGCGGGCCGCATCGATGCGCAAGATTGCGATGATCGTGTTGAGGGCGTTGAACAGGAAATGGGGGTTGACCTGCGCCTGCAGGAGTTTCAGCTCGGTCTGCACCAGGAGGCTCTTCTGCTGTTCGTAGCGGGACAGGAGGAGTTGGTTCGAGAGCAGCCGGGCGATCCCTTCGCCGAGGGTCTTGTTCATGTTGAGGATTTTCTTGTTCCTGGGCTCGAAGAGCTGAATCGTGCCGATCACCTCGTCGTCGATGCACAGGGGGACCACCAGGACGGAGTTCATGGGACAACGGTCCGTCAGGGGGCAGCAGTAGCGCTCCTTCTTCCCGTCCGCGAAGATGACCTTGTTCTCCCTGATGGCCGCCTTGGTGAAGGTCGACGCGATGGGATTGCCCGGCCTGTGGTGGTCCGCCCCCTGACCGATAAAAGCGACCAGCGTCTCCTTGTCGGTGATCGCCACGGACCCCACGCCGGTCTCCTGGTGGATGATCCTCGCCAGTTTCACGGCCGCTTCGCAATCGATGCCCGCCGTGAGGATGTTGAGCGAACGTTGGGCGATCTTGAAGGCCTTCGCCGAGGAGATGGCGGCGATCCGATCGACCGTGTTCTTCTGGTCGCGGATAATGCTCATGAAGAGGGCCGCGCCGACCGCGTTGGACAGGATCATCGGCAGGGCGATGATCTTGACCAGGGTGAGCGCGTCGTCGTAGGGACGGGACAGCAGGAGGATGACGACCATCTGGAGGATCTCGGCGCCGAAAGCCGTGACAAAGGCCACCCTCGGATCAAAGCAATCCTCCAGGCGGTCCTTCCGGGCCAGGTAAAGATGGACGAGCCCGCCGACGGCTCCCTCCAAGGTCGTCGACAGACCGCAGGAGATGGCCGTGAATCCCCCCAGGAAATACCGGTGGAGCCCGCCGGTGAACCCAACGGCCGTCCCGAGGACGGGTCCGCCGATGATGCCCGCCAGGACCGGGCCGATGGCTCTCGTATTGGCAATGGCGTCATGGACCGGGACTCCCAGATAGGTGCCCAGGATGGACAGGACGGAGAAGGCAAGATAGAGGTAGACCCGATCGCGCGCGCGGATCGTATCCGCGGTCAGGAACTTGAACAGAGGGGACTTGCAGTAGAGGTAGGCGATCACCACGAAGACCGCCATCGCCTGGATCAAACGAAAGAGGATTTCCATTCTCATCAAGCGGTCGTCACGACCGGCCTGCAGGTCCAGGAGAAATTCGCTATTGTTAAATTATATTGGCCGCTTATGTAGGGGAGACTTTCCTGTCAGGAGCGACGCTAGCACCCGCTGCAATCGTTTGTCAACAGAAAACTCTTTCCCCTTTCCCTTAAAAACTGTTATAAGCGGATATCGCCTGTTTCAAAAACCCCGCTGATCCACCCCCAAAAAATTGAGGAAAGCAGAATGAAAAAGAGGATTCTGGTCACCCGAGAAATCTTTCAAGAAGTCCTGGACTTCCTGGCGCCCCGTTTCGAGGTCACGGCCAATCAGGAGGACAGGGTACTCAACGCCGAAGAACTGGCCCGGGCCCTTGCCGACAAGGAGGGGGCCTTGACCTCCATCGTCGATCGGATCGATGGGGCCCTTCTGGACCGCTGTCCCAACCTCAAGGCGGTGTGCAATATCGCCGTGGGATACAACAACATTGACCTTGCGGCCTGCACCGCGCACGGAGTCATGGCCACCAACACCCCCGGCGTCCTTGACGACACCACCGCCGATTTCACCTGGGCGCTGATCCTTGCCGCGGCCCGGCGGCTCAACGAGGCCGAAGCCTACGTCCGTCAGGGACGGTGGGACAAGTGGAAACTCAAACAGTTTCTGGGACTCGACGTCCACCATGCCGTCCTGGGGATCGTCGGCCTGGGCCGAATCGGCCAGGCCGTGGCCCGCCGCGCCGTGGGTTTCGAAATGGAGGTCCTCTACCACGACGTGCACCAGGCCTCGCCCGCGATCGAGGCGGCCTGCCGGGCCCGCTACGTCTCCCAGGAGGAGCTCTTCAGCAGGGCCGATATCGTCACGATCCACGTCCCCTACAGCCCCGAAACCCACCATGCGATCGGCGCCCGGCAGATCGCCCTCATGAAGAAATCGGCGATCCTCATCCACGCCGCCCGGGGCGGCGTGGTCGACGACACCGCCCTGGTCGAGGCGCTCCGGGCAGGGACCATCGCCGGTGCGGGCCTGGATGTCTACGAGGGGGAACCGGCCCTCAACCCGGGATTCCTGGAACTGGGCAATGTGGTCCTCGCACCCCACATCGCCAGCTCCTCCGAAAAGACCCGTTCCAGGATGGCCATGATGGCCGCCGAGAACCTAGTGGCGGCCCTGACCTCCGGAAATCCTCCGAACCTCTTGAATCCAGACGTCCAGAAGCAGCTATAAGGGGAAGTGATGATGGAGAAGCCTTTGCACACGATGAGCCTGGTGGATGCCTGCGAGGGGCTCCGGGACAGGCGGTTCACCGCCGAGGCCTATACGCGGGCCCTCCTGGCGAGGATTGCCGCCCGCGATGAGGCGATCCAGGCCTGGGCCTGGCTCGATCCCGAGGAGGCGATCCGGGCCGCCCGCCGTTGCGATGCCGCCTTCGAGGCCGGTCAGACGATGGGCCCCCTCGAAGGAATTCCGGTCGGCGTGAAGGACATCTTCGCCACCGCCGGCATCCCCACCGAGATGGGCTCCCCGGCCTACAAGGGACACATCCCAAAGGAATCGGCCAGGGTGATCGAACGGCTGGAGGCCCGAGGAGGCTTCGTCCTGGGAAAGACCGTTACCACCGAATGCGCCTTCCTCACCCCCGGCAAGACGCACAACCCCTGGAATCGCAGCCATACGCCAGGAGGATCGTCCAGCGGCTCGGCCGCGGCCGTTGCGGCCGGTTTCGTCCCGGCCGCCCTGGGGACCCAGACCAACGGCTCGGTCATCCGTCCCGCCGCCTTCTGCGGGGTTGTGGGGTTCAAGCCGACCCAGGGACTCGTCCCCATCGCCGGAGCCCTGGCCTTCAGCCATACCCTGGACCAGCCGGGGCTCTTCACCCGCTCGGTCCGCGACGCGGCCTTGTTCGCCGCCGCCCTTGGCGTTGACGGCGACAGCCCCCGGAAGGCCCTCAGCCCCCTTCCCGAGGCCCCGCGTCTGGTGGCTGTCCGGACCCCCGTCTGGGATCTGGCCGAGGATCATGCCCACCGCAGCTTCGGCGAGGGCCTCCAGACTCTCCGGCGAGCAGGCGCCCGGATCGAGGAAATCGAACTCCCCGAACCTTTCGGAGAGGCCCATCGGACAATCCGGACCATCATGGCCGTCGAGTCCGCCTTCAACCTGGAAACCCTGTACCGGGACAAGGCCTCCCTGCTGAGCGCCACGTTGAAGGACTTCATGACCGAGGGCCTGAACACCGGTTCGCCCGTCTATCTGAAGGCCCTCAAGACCCGCCGGGAGCTCCAGGATGAACTGGGCGCTTTCCTGGAGGGATTCGATGCCATTGTCACCCCCCCCACGACCGGGGAGGCGCCGGCCTCGCTGGACCAGACGGGGAATCCGGCCTTCTGCTCCATCTGGAGCCTCTGCGGGGTCCCGGCCGTCACGATCCCGGCAGGATTGGGCCCCCGGGGTTTGCCGTTGGGATTGCAGATCGTGGGCGCCCATGGACAGGACGAACGGCTTCTGGCCGCGGCCCTCTGGTGCGAGGAACAGCTCCCCTTTTCCCCTTTGAAGTAGACCTGCACCGCTGTCCTGTGCGCGACTTCTCTGACGATGAGGTCAACCGCGATGAATCTCCACCACCTGATGGCCCAACATCACCGATCCAAGGGTCCGCTCCGGATCGGCCTGATCGGAGCGGGAAAATTCGGCTCCATGTACCTGGCCCAGGCCCTGAGCACCCGGGGGGTACACTTGGCGGCGATCGCCGACCTGGCCCCGGCCAGAGCGCTTGACGCCCTCCAACGAACCGGCTGGCCGGCCGGGCAGGGAAAGGCGGCCTCCCTGGACGAGGCCCTGACCAGCGGCGCCACCTTCATCACCGACGAGGCGAAGGTCCTCATCGAAGCCCCGGCCATCGACGTGGTCATCGACGCCACGGGAAGCCCCTCCGCGGGGATCGCGCACGTCCTGGCCTGCTGCCGCAGCAAGAAGCCGATCATCATGGTCAACGTCGAGGCCGACGCCCTGGCCGGCCCGCTCCTGGCCAGGCGGGCCCGGGAGGCGGGGATCGTCTACTCTCTGGCCTACGGTGACCAGCCGGCCCTCATCTGCGAGATGGTGGACTGGGCCCGCACTTGCGGCTTTACTGTCGTGGCCGCCGGCAAAGGGACAAAATACCTGCCCGTCTACCACCGCTCGACGCCAGAAACCGTCTGGAACCACTACGGATTCACCGAGGAGCAACTGGCCAAGGGGGACTTCAACGCCAAGATGTTCAACTCCTTCCTGGACGGGACGAAATCGGCGATCGAGATGGCCGCCGTGGCCAATGCGACCGGCCTTCTCCTTCCTGAAAACGGCTTGGCCTTCCCCCCCTGCGGCGCCGACGACCTGCCGCGCATCCTGAAGCCCCGCGCCGATGGCGGCATCCTGGATGAAGCGGGACAGGTGGAGGTGGTTTCCAGCCTGGAGCGGGACGGTCGGCCCGTGTACCGCGACCTGCGCTGGGGGATCTATGTCACCCTCACGACCGCCAATCCCTATTCGGCCCGCTGTTTCAGGGAATACGGCGTCGTGACCGACGAGAGCGGCCGCTACACGGCCCTCTACCGGCCGGCCCACTTGATCGGCCTGGAGCTGGGGATCAGCGTCGCCTCGGTGGCCCTCCGCGGCGAGCCGACCGGAATGGCCCGGGACTTCACCGCCGACGTGGCGGCCACGGCCAAGCGGGATCTCGTTCCCGGGGAGGTCCTCGACGGGGAGGGCGGTTTCACCGTATACGGGACCTGCCGGCCGGCGCGCCGGGCGCTCGCCGAGGGCTGCCTGCCCATCGGTCTGGCCCACGGGGTCCGGGTCGAACGGCCCGTCGCCGCGGGACAGACGGTCCAATGGGCCGACGTGGCCTTCGACGAGCGGGACGAAGCCGTGCGGTTCCGCCGCGAGATGGAGTCCATTTTCCGCAAGGAATGGGGAATCTAGTGTAGTGCGTCATAAATAACTTGACTTATAATATTGGATGGTGCATATGC
>CAYOGU010000260.1:0-5279 GCA_964403345.1 uncultured Syntrophus sp.
GTGGGCGGGCCGACCATGGCCATGATCGCCCACAAATGCCCCCACTGCCGGATCACCGTGGTGGACATCAACCCCGAGCGGATCGCCGCCTGGAATTCCGACCCACTGCCGATCTACGAGCCGGGACTGGACCAGTTGGTTGCCGCGACACGGGGAAAGAACCTCTTCTTCAGCACGGACATCGAGGCAGGCATCCGGGAGAACGAGATCATCTTCGTCAGCGTGAACACCCCCACCAAGACCTTCGGCCTGGGGGCCGGAATGGCGGCGGATCTTCAGCACTGGGAAAGAACGGCCCGGCAGATCCTGGAGTTCTCCGAATCCTCCAAGATCGTGATCGAGAAAAGTACGCTTCCGGTCAAGACCGCCTTGGCCATGGAGAGGATCCTCAACGCCCGTGCGAACGGCATCCACTTCGACGTTCTGTCCAACCCTGAATTCCTGGCAGAAGGAACGGCGGTCCGAGACCTGGAGAATCCGGATCGGGTCCTCATCGGCTCCCGGGAAACGGAGCGCGGCCTGAAGGCCAGGGAGACCCTGGTGGAGATTTACAACCACTGGGTTCCCCGGGAGAAGATCATCACCTCCAACATCTGGAGCAGCGAACTTTCCAAGCTCGTGTCCAACGCCTTCCTGGCCCAGAGGATCTCTTCGATCAATGCGATTTCCGCCCTCTGCGAGAAGGCGGAGGCGGACATCACCGAAGTCTCCCGCGCGGTCGGCATGGACAGCCGCATCGGCGCCAAGTTCCTCAACGCCAGCATCGGTTTCGGCGGTTCCTGCTTCAAGAAGGATATTCTGAATCTCGTCTACCTCTGCAGGCATTACGGGCTGGACGAAGTGGCCGACTACTGGGAGAGCGTCGTCAAGATCAACCAGTACCAGCAGGAGCGTTTCATCCGGAATATGCTGGGGGCAATGTTCAATACGCTGGCCGGCAAGAAGATCTGCCTCTGGGGATTCGCCTTCAAATCCAATACGGGCGACACGCGGGAAAGCCCCGCGATCTTCATCGCCCGCCGCCTGCTTGAGGAACAGGCCGAGATCGTCGTCTCCGATCCGAAGGCCTTGAGGAACGCTCGTGCCGACCTAGCCGGTTTGGCAGGGCGGATTGACTTCGTCGAGGACCCTGTACTGGCCGCCAAGGGCTGCCACGCCATCGCCCTTCTGACCGAGTGGGATCTCTACCGGCATCTCGATTTCGAGGCCATCTTCGCAGCCATGGACAAGCCCGCCTTCATCTTCGACGGCCGGAATATCCTGGATCACCGTCGTTGCTTCGAGATCGGGTTCAACGTCTTTCCCGTTGGCAAGTCTCCTCTGACGCACTTCTGACAAAGCGGCATCCCTCAGGACGGACGCATGCGTGCTGTCCAGGTTGTCGTCTCGGGTCAGGAAGGGGCCGCGGGATCAGCCGCAGAGAAAATCGAAGGCGTTCCGGATGAGTTCGACGCTGCAGCCCGCCGGCGACAGCTTGACCGCCACCACGTCAAAACGGGCCGCACGATGCTCGAGATGCCTTTCGGCGAGGTAGTGGAGGGATATCATGGAAATCTTCCGTTGCTTCGGGGGACCGACGGCCTCGCGGGGATCACCGAACGATTCGGAACGCCGGCACTTGACCTCAACGAACGCCAGAACGTCCCCCTCTTCGGCGACGATGTCGATCTCGCCGAAGCGGCACCGGTAATTGCGTTCAAGGATCCGGTATCCGGCCTTTTCCAGACTGGCCGCGGCCAGATCCTCTCCCCGCTTCCCTGTTCGCATTCCCGTCAGCGACATGGCCGTCTTCAGGAGAAGCCTCGAACCTTTCAGAACGGAAGGTCTTCGCTCACATGCTTCATGTCGATTTCGTCGACCCGGAAGGAATGACGATGAATCTTGCAGCGGCCGTATTTGACGATGGCTTCCCGGTGTTCCCGTGTTCCGTATCCCTTGTTTCGGAGAAAATTGTACTGGGGAAACTGGCGGTGGTACATCTCCATGATCCTGTCCCGGGAAACCTTCGCCACGATGGAGGCCGCGGCAATGGAGATACTCCGAGCATCGCCATGGACCACCGCTTCCTGCGGGATATCCATGGGAATCCGGTTCAAACCGTCTACCAGTAGATAATCGGGACGGCAGGAGAGTCCCAGAACCGCATCCTTCATGGCGGTCAATGTGGCCTGCAGGATGTTCACCGCATCGATGACCGGCGCCTCGACGACCCCGATGCCGATCGCCACGGCCTCCTGCTGGAGGACATCGTAGAGCACCTCCCTCTGGCGGGAGGTCAGTTTCTTGGAGTCGTCGATCCGGGAATCCCCGTAATCCGCTCTCAGGATCACCGCGGCTGCGATCACAGGACCCGCCAGCGGTCCCCGGCCTGCCTCGTCGACACCGGCCACAAGCCGATAACCCTTTCTCCGGGCATCGCATTCGAAGCTGTCCATTCCCTGGACCGCCGTCACGCCGCCTCCATGTCTGTGGGCGATTCCCGCCCTGGAAGGATGAAGGAATCCTTACTTACTTCCCGGCGTCTTTGATCCTGGCCTGCTTGCCCCTCAGGTTGCGCAGATAATACAACCGGGAGCGCCTGACCTTTCCGCGGCTGACCACCTCGATCCGGTCGATGGAGGGGGAATGGAGCGGGAAGGTCCTCTCGACCCCGACCCCGTAGGAGATCTTCCGCACCGTGAAATTGGACCGTACATCCCCCCTCCGGCGGCGGATGACGACCCCTTCAAAGGCCTGAATCCTCTGTTTCTGACCTTCCACGATCCGTACGAAGACCTTGATGGTATCGCCTGTCCTAAAATCGGGGATATCTCCCCTCATCTGTTCCTTTTCGAGCATTTCCATGGCATTCATCAATCAGTACTCCTCTATCACTTTAGTCTATTCGCGCTGACATCATCCATCATCTATTGTTCGTCGGCCTCTTCAGCCAACCATCTTTTTTCTTTCTCAGTAAGGCCGCCCTCCTCCAGCAGGTCCGGCCTCCTCTTCTTGGTCCGCAGGAGGGATTGCTTCCGCCGCCAGGCCTCAATCTCCCGGTGGTTCCCCGAAAGGAGAACCTCGGGGACCTTCCATCCCCGATACTCGGCGGGCCGCGTGTAATGGGGATATTCCAAGACTCCCATGGAGAAGGAGTCGGAACCGGCGGATTCAGTGTTTCCCAAGACCCCGGGGATCAGACGCGAAACGGCGTCCACGACCACCATCGCCGACAATTCGCCCCCTGTCAGGACGTAATCCCCGATGGAGATTTCCCGGCTGACCAGATGGGACCGGACCCGCTCATCCACCCCTTCATAATGCCCACACAGGAGGATCAACTGGGGGTAGAGGGCCAGTTTTTCAGCCGTCTTCTGTTGAAAGGGCTCACCCTGCGGGGTCAGCAGGATGACCGGCACATCATCGGCCACCCTGGGGATCGACTGGAGTGTCCGGTCGATGGGGTCCACCTTCATGACCATTCCCCCTCCGCCGCCGTAGGGGGCATCATCGGTCATCCGATGTTTGTCCTCGGTATGGCTGCGGATATCATGGAGGTGGATATCGATCACCCCCCGGTCACAGGCCTTCTTCAGGAGGCTGCAACCCAGAACAGAGGCGAACATCTCCGGGAAAACGGTCAGGATGTCAAAGCGGATCATGTTCCGTAAGCCCTTTCAGCAGCCTGACCACCATAATCCTCCGATCCGGATCGATCCGCCTGACCACTTCGCCGATCGCCGGAAGCAGGACCTCCTCTTTCCCTGACCGGCAGACGTAAACGTCATTGCTCCCGGTCGGGAAAACGGATTCGATGACCCCGAGGGACCGCCCCTCCTCTGTCAGGACAGTCAGCCCGATGATCTCATGCCAGTAGAATTCCCCCTCTGGGAGCTTCCTCAAGCACTCCGAAGCCATCCATACGGTCAGTCCCTTGAATTTTCCTGCGGTTTCTCTGTCGGAAACCTCCCCGAGTTTCAGGATGAAACTCCCGCTCCCGGGTTGCACGGCCTCCAGACGATGTACTGCCGCCTCCTGGACGGTCCTGCCGACCCATACTTCCGAAAGGCCCTGCAGCACCCCAGGCGATTCAAGATAGGACAACACCTTCATACGACCTGCAAGACCATGGGAACCCACGATCCTGCCTATTTCAAGGAGCGCCATAGAGGCTTATTCGATGATTTCAAGAACGGTCCGTTTGCGAACCTTCGTTGACGCAGCACTTAGAATGGTTCTCATTGCCTTGGCCGTCCGGCCCTGTTTGCCGATAACCTTTCCCAGGTCCTCTTTAGCCACCCTCAGTTCGATGACAGAAGTCTGCTCGCCGACCACTTCAGAGACTGTGACCATATCAGGATTATCCACCAAAGATTGAGCCATGTACTTGATCAACTCTTTCATCGCCGTAACCTCCACAGTTCCTAAAAAAGCTAAATCCTGATTCCCTTCTTTTCGAGCAACTGAGATACCGTTAACGTCGGTTTTGCGCCCTTCGTGAGCCACTCGCGGACGCGCTCTTCTTTCAGGATAATCTCTGCGGGGTTCTTCTTGGGATCATAGTTACCCAAGATTTCCAGGAATTTTCCATCCCTGGGGGATTCGGAATTGGCCACCACCACCCGGTAACTGGGCTTGCCCTTTCCACCTATCCGTGTCAATCTCATTTTGACCGCCATTCTCTGTACTGACCACCTCCTAATATTATTTTTACAGACTTAGCAATATAACATATCTTTTTCATCATTAAAAGGGGAATTTGCCGCGTCGAAGGGATTTTATTCCCCCTTTGGTCATCCGCTTCATCATTTTGCGCATCTCGATGTAGTTCTTCAGCAGTCGGTTGACGTCCTGGACCGTCGTCCCGCTGCCCCGGGCGATCCTCTTACGTCGGCTCCCGTCGATGATCAAGTGGTTCTGACGTTCCCGAAGCGTCATGGAATCGATAATCGCCGCAATGCGGACCAGTTCCTTCTCGTCCGGAGCGGCCTGCCCCAGGGCCTTGATCTTTTTCATCCCCGGTATCATGCCGAGGATATCCTGAAGTGGCCCCATCTTTCGGATCTGGGTCAACTGGCCCCGGAAATCATCGAGGGTGAACTCGTTCTTCCGGATCTTCTTCTCCAGAGCCTTGGCCTCCCGCTCGTCCACCATGGCCTGGGCCTTCTCCACCAGGGTCAGGACATCGCCCATGCCCAGGATCCGGGAGGCCATGCGCTCGGGATGGAAAACCTCCAAGGCATCGATCTTCTCGCCCACGCCGACGAACTTGATCGGCTTGCCCGTCACGGCCCGCAGGG
>CAYOGU010000261.1:0-5248 GCA_964403345.1 uncultured Syntrophus sp.
GTCGCCGGCGAGAAGGTTGAAGGGGTCGATCCCTTTAGTGATCCTCGCCTCTCGGGGCTCCTGACCGGAGACGAGGCGAGCCGCATGGCGCGCTGGACGGGGCTCCTCAGCCGGTGCCTGAAGTGCTACGGATGCCGCAACGCCTGCCCGATCTGCGTCTGCAATCCCTGCAAACTGGAGGACGACCTCTGGGTGGAGCGGGCGGCCGTGCCGACGGAGATGATCCCCTACCACCTGATCCGCGCCTTCCACCTGTCGGACACCTGCGTCGCCTGCGGGGCCTGCCAGGACGCCTGTCCGGTCGGCATCCCCCTGATGGCCCTGCAGCTTCTCATGCGGCGGCGGCTTCAGGAGCGTTACGGCTACGAGGCAGGGCTCCAGGCGGACCGCAAGTCCCCGCTGCTGAAGGATTTCGAGTACGAACCGCCGGTGGGCCTTTCGCTGCCCTCCTGGACCCTTTCGAGCGAGGCCCCCCATGAGCGCTGAATTCGTCCGCACCACCTGCCCCTACTGCGGAACCGGCTGCGGCCTGGTGCTCAAGGTCGAAGAGGACCGCCTGACCGGGACCCTGCCCGACCGGGAGCATCCCGTGAGCCGGGGAACCCTGTGCATCAAAGGGTGGTCAGCCCACGAGTTCGTCGCCTCACCGGAGCGCCTGACGCAGCCCCTGCTCAGGGAGGGCGACACCTTCCGCCCGATCCCCTGGGACGAGGCGATCGCCCAGGCCGCCCGCAAGCTGCGGGAGGCGGCCGAGAAGCACGGCCCCGATGCCGTCGGGGGGCTCTCCTCGGCCCGGTGCACCAACGAAGAGAACTACCTCTTCCAGCGGCTGATCCGCGCCGCCTTCAAGACCAACAACGTGGACCACTGCGCCCGGCTCTGCCATGCCCCGACCACGGTGGCCATGGTCCAGACCCTGGGCAGCGGCGCGATGACCAACTCCATTGCCGACCTGGCGGGGGCCGACGTCATCCTCGTCATCGGTTCGAACGCCGCCGAGAACCATCCCGTCCTGATGGGGGAGATCTACCGGGCGATCGACCGCGGCGCGCACCTCACCGTTGTCGATCCTCGGCGGACGGCCGTCGCCGAAAACGCGGCGGAGCATCTCCCGATCCGCCCCGGACCGACATCCCGCTTCTGAACGGCATGATGCGCCATCTCGTCGACGCGAAACTCTACGACGAGGCCTTTGTCCGGGAGCGGACCGAGGCGTTTCCGGAGTTCCTGGAATACCTGAAAGGCTGGACAGTCGAGGAAGCGGCCCGGGAAACGGGGATCCCTGCGGGGAAGATCCGGGAGACGGCGGAACGCTACGCCCGGGCGCCCCAGGCGGCCGTCGTGTACTGCATGGGGATCACCCAGCACGCCTGCGGCACGGCCAACGTGATCGCCATCTGCGACCTGGCCATGCTCTGCGGCCAGGTGGGAAAAGAGTTTTCCGGGATCTACCCGCTCCGTGGACAGAACAACGTTCAGGGGGCCTGCGACATGGGGGCGCTTCCCAACGTCTATCCCGGTTACCAGGCTGTCACCGATCCGGGGATCCGGGCGAAGTTCGCCAAGGCCTGGGGCGTGGCGGAGCTCACGGACCGTCCGGGCCTGACCGTCACCGAGATCATCTCCCAGGCGGGCAAGGGCCTCCGGGCCCTCTACATCATGGCGGAAAATCCCATGCTCAGCGACCCGGACGTAAACCATGTGAAAGAATCCCTGAAAAAGCTCGACTTCCTCGTCGTCCAGGACATCTTCCTCACCGAGACGGCCAAACTGGCGCACCTGGTTCTGCCGGGGGCCTGCTTCGCGGAAAAGACGGGGACCTACACCAACACCGAGCGCCGGTTCCAGCTCATCCGCAGGGCCGTGGCGCCGCCCGGGGAAGCCCTGGACGACTTCACGATCCTCTGCCGGATGTCCAAGGCCCTGGGAGCGCCCGTCCCCTACGAGACCCCTGCCGCGGCCATGGAGGAAATCGCCTCGCTCTGCCCGGCCTACGGCGGGATCCGCCATGAGCGGCTGGAAAAGGAAGGCCTCCAGTGGCCCTGTCCGACACCTGACCACCCGGGGACGCGGTTCCTACACAAGGGCCAGTTCACCCGCGGCCTTGGGCGGTTCGTCCGCCCCGACCATACGCCGCCCCGCGAGATGCCGGACGCCGAGTATCCCTTCTATCTGAACACGGGCCGCATGTTCGCCCACTACCACACGGGAACCATGACGCGCCGCTCCCCCTTCCTGAGGAGAGAGAAGGAGGGGGCCTACGCCGAGATCCATCCCGAGGACGCTGCACGGATCGGGGTCCGTCACGGACAGAGGATCCGGATCACGACCCGCAGGGGCTCCGTTGCGACAGTGGCGGTCCTGACGACTCGGGTCGCCCCGGGGACAGTCTTCGTGCCGTTCCATTTCTCGGAGGCGGGGGCGAACGTCCTGACCAACCCGGTGCTGGACCCCGTCTCGAAGATCCCTGAATTCAAGGTATGCGCGGCGCGCGTGGAGAAGGAGGCGGACGATGGAGGAGCGTGACCGGCGCATTCGGCAGATCGGGAAAGAGGCGGGCGTCGACCGCTGCGTCGAATGCGGGCGCTGCACCGCTGTCTGCCCCATGGCGGAGATGTACGTGAACTTCTCGATCGCCATGTCGCCCCGGGGAATCATCAAGAAGGCCCTGACGGGCGAGGCGCTGGCGGCCGACCGCAACCTCTGGTACTGCACCGAATGCAACGCCGGCACCGACGCCTGCCCGCAGAAGGTGAGCTGCCGGGATCTGATCCGGAGCCTGCGCCGCTTGGTGCTGGAGGAAGGGAAGGCGGAGGGCATGAGCCTCTGCCCGTCCTGCGGCGGCCCCTTCCTGGCCCTCCCCGTCGAGGAGTTCGTCCTCGGACGGCTGAAGGAGGAGCCGCCCAACGTCCAAAAATGGCTCAAGCTCTGCCCGGCCTGCCGCCGGGAGGGTTATTTGCGGAAGAACGCCTGAGGCGCCCGAAGAGAATCGCAGCAAGCAGCATGAAGGATACGGCATAAGATGCAACCGCTCAACGACACGGAAAAGACGCTCGGCCTCGACGATCTGAGGCCCAGGAGGCCCGAAAAACGGACCCTGAGGGATCGTCTCTGGCCCCGCCGTCGGCCTTTCATCCTCTTCGACCCCGATCGCTGCACGGGCTGCGGGACCTGCGAGGCGGTCTGCGCGACGAGAAACACCGGATCGGTCGCCCCGGCCTCGGCCAGTGTCCGCGTCGTCAAGGACGATGGCCGGGGCCGGAACCTCGCCGTTTACTGTCAGCACTGCCGGAAGCCCCTGTGCGTCGAGGCCTGCCCGACGCGGGCGATCACCAAGGACGCGGACGGAATCGTCCGCATCGACAAGCTCTTCTGCACGGCCTGCGGCCTCTGCGCCGCGGCCTGCCCCGAGGCCGCTCCGCTCCGAGACGGCCGAACCGACCAGATCCGCAAGTGCGACCTCTGCGAGGGGGATCCCCTTTGCGTGAAGCACTGTCCGGACGGCGCCCTCACCTACACCAAGGGCAAGGCCTTCCGCTGGATCAAGGGGGCGCGCTGGACGGTGCAACTGCTTGCCTTCCTGCTGCTCACGATGGTCTTCCTCGGGACCTTCTGCTACTTCAACGCCGGGAGCTTCGGTCTGTCCTGCCCCACGGGGACGCTCCAGAACATCTTCGCCACGGGGAGGATCGTCCTGGCATCCTTGGCAAGCGTCCTGGTAATCTTCCTCCTCACGGTCCTCTTCAGCCGCTTCTTCTGCGGCTGGATCTGCCCCTTCTGCTTTGTCCTGGATCTCGTGGACCGAATCATCCCGAAAAAGTTCGGCCTGCCCGGGTTCCTCAAGACCCGGATGGCCAAGTACGGCATCTTGGGCGGCGCCGCTGCCGGGAGCGCGGCCTTCGGCTTCCAGGTCTTCTGCACGGTCTGCCCCATTGGAACCCTGTGCCGCTCCTACGGGCAGCAGGCCCTGTTCCGGGGAGCCGAGATGGCGATCGTACCGCTCGTGGCCTCCCTGGAACTCACCGAGCGCCGGAGCTGGTGCCGCTACTTCTGCCCCGTGGGGGCGCTCCTGGCCCTCTTTGCGAAGCTGCACCTCTTGAAGATCGTGATCGGCGCCAAGAAGTGCAAGAAGTTCTCCTGCATCCAGTGCGCCGAGGTCTGCCCCATGGGCATCATCAGCGCGGATCAGCTGCGCGAGGGGCTCTCGCCGCGGATCCCCATGACGGAATGCATCGGCTGCATGCGCTGCCTGGACCGCTGCCCCTACGGGGCGGCGAAGATCCGCTTCCGCTGGCAGAAGGGCGTGCCCGGGGAGGTGGAGCTGTGAAGGATCTACGGACGGTCATCGTTCATCTAGATCGGCGCACCGCCGAGGCCATGCCCGTTGACGGGGGAATCCGGGAGGCATCCGTCGGCGGCGCAGCGGTCAACCTCGCCTTGATCGAGCGCCACGGACGGGAGGCCATCGTCTTCGGCGCAGGGCCGCTCACCGGGACCCTCGCCCCTGCCTCGGCCCTCCTTATCGGCTCCTTCAGGCCGGGTGCAGCCAGCGGCCCTGCGGCTCAGGCAGCGCCGTCCCAATCGATCCGCCATGTCCCCCTGCTTGTCACGGCGGGACCGGACTTTCGCTGCTCCGGCATCGACCATCTCGTCATCCTGGGCACGGCCGAGCGACCGACGCTGCTTCACCTAGACGGTGGCCGGGTCCTCTTTGTCGATCCCCCGCCTCAACCGGACGGGATGTCCCTGAGAACCTCCCTCCGGCGCACAGCGCCTCCATTCAGGTCGGCGATCCTGACCGGAAAGTCGGCAGACGCGGGCGCGGCGTTCGCGTCCGTCTCCATCGACGCCAAAGGCTCTCTCGATAAAGTGAATCTCGCCGGGGCCATGGCCGCAAAGAACCTCAGGGGGCTCCTCCTCGGCGGCACCGGCGGGGTCGCCTTTGCAGCCGACGACCTCCGGCGTTCGCTCGAGATCGCCGGGAAGGTCAAAACGCTGAGGAAAAAGGGACTCGGATTCGATCCGTTCGTCAGGGCCGCCGGCGGCGGGGACAGCCTCAAGTCGCTGAAGGGGGCCCGGATTCAGGAAGCCGCCTGCTTCCACTGCCCGGCACCCTGCATGGCCCACGCCCGGTTCGCCTGGAGCGACCCGCGCCGGCCCCAGGGGGAGAAGCGGGAAGAGAGCGTCCTCCTGATGGACCACAGCGGCTGGATCGCCCTGGCGCAGAGGCGTCCAGGGACAGCCCTTC
>CAYOGU010000262.1:0-5244 GCA_964403345.1 uncultured Syntrophus sp.
CGAGGCGGCCCGGATCGACGGGGCCAGCGCCCTGCAGATCTTCTGGTACATCACCCTGCCCATGATCCGGCCGGTCCTGATCGCGGCCCTGATGCTCCGCTCCCTGGACAACCTCAAGGAATTCGACATGATCTACACGATCACCCAGGGCGGGCCGGGGATCGCCTCGGAGACGTTGTACCTGTACTCCTACACGGTGGGCTTCAACTTTTTCAAGGCCGGCTACGGATCGGCCCTGATGGTGGTGGTCTTCCTGATCGTCCTGGTCTTCAACGTGATCATGAACCGCCTGCGGCACGAGTCGTCGGCGCTTTGACCGATCGGCGCCGGGACCGGCGCCGCATAGAGGAAGAGGTTTTTTGAGGACATGACCCGAACCCAGATGAAGAACTCCTTCAAGGCGGCCCTCTTCTACGCCGGCGCGATCGCCCTGTGCGTGCCGCCCCTGTTCGTCTTCGTGTGGATGATCCTGACGGGCCTCAAGACCGGCGTGCAGAACATCTCCTACCCGCCGGAGTTCATCTTCGTCCCCACCCTGGAGAACTTCCGGGCCGTGTTCCAGCAGTACAACTTCTTCCGCTATCTCATGAACAGCCTCGTCATCGCGACCCTGGCCACGGGGATCTCCCTGGTCCTTGGCCTGCCGGCGGCCTATTCCATCGCCAAGTACCGGCAGAACAAGATCGGGATCATCATCCTGATCGCCCGGATGACGCCCTTCGTGAGCTACCTTTTGCCCTGGTACATCATCTTCCGCTACCTGAAGCTCATCGACACCTTCACGGCCCTGACGATCACGCACCTGATCATCACAATGCCCATGGTGATCTGGCTCATGGTTTCCTTCTTTGAGAGCGTCCCGGGCGAGCTGGAGGAGGCGGCGATCATCGACGGCTGCTCCCGCTGGCAGAGCTTCCGGATCATCGTCCTGCCCCTGGTGCGCAACGGCATCGCCACCTCGGCGATCATGTCCTTCATCTTCTCCTGGAACCAGTTCCTCTTCTCCCTGATCCTCTCGGGCCCCGCAACCAAAACGGTGCCGGTGGCGGTTTACAACTTCATCTCCTACGGGAAGATCGACTGGGCCGGGATCGGCGCCGCCGCGACCCTGATCGTCCTTCCCGTCTCGGTCTTCGCCTTTTTCGTCCGCAAGTCCATCGTCCAGGGCCTCACGATGGGGGCGCTGAAGGACTGATCTTTACCTTTGTATAATGGTAATTTTATGAGGGGCGCAGATACGTGGTGTTGGATCGCCCAACACACAGAAACCATTACAGCTATTGCTACAAAGGCGTTTCGTTCGATGAGAAACAAGTCACGTATATGCATTGAAATAGAAAAGACTCTTGAGAAAAGGTATCCGAAACCGAAGGGACAGGAGAACAAATATTGGCGTTCGGCTTTTCGCTCCAGCAGGGCTTTCATTCTTCAGTGCCCATGGTGTTATGATCCTGGAAATAGCAGGGGGGAACGATATGAAGTATGGTCTGAGTATTAAGCGGGAGGGAGCGCTGGACTTCCTGGCCCTTGGCGCGATCATCCACCGCCTGGATCCGGGGATCGTCCCCTTCCGGAAGGCGTCCGAGTGCCTGATCCACGTGAGCGGCGGGGAGTACAACTGCGCGGCGAACCTCTCGGACTGCTTCAGGATGAAGACGGGGATCGCCACGGCGATGGTCGATTACCCCATCGGCGACCTGATCGCCGAGCGGGTCAGGGCCATGGGCGTCCGGGCCTTCTACAAGCGATTCGCCCACAACGGCGTCAGCGGTCCGAACATGGCCACGGTTTACAGCGACCGGGGGCAGGGGGTGCGGCCGCCGGTCGTCTTCTATAACCGGGCGAACGAGGCGGCGGCCCTGCTCAAGCCCAGGGACTTCGACTGGAAGGCGCTCTTCAGCGGGGGCGTCCGCTGGTTCCATAGCGGCGGCATCTTCGCCTCTCTCTCGGAAACGACGGGCGAGCTCATCATCGAGGGGATGAAGGCGGCCCGGAAGGCCGGGGCCGTGATCTCCTTCGACCTCAACTACCGGGCCAAGCTCTGGAATCTCTGGGGCGGACCCGGGCGGGCCCAGGCCGTGATCCGGCGGATCGTCGAGAACGTGGACGTCCTGGTCGGAAACGAGGAGGACCTCCAGATGGGCCTCGGCATCCCGGGCCCCAAGGTCGCGGCCAAATCCAAGCTCGACCCATCCGCCTTCTTCGGGATGATCGACAAGGTGGTGAAGAAGTTCCCGAAGGTCACGGTGGTCGCGACGACGCTCCGGGAGGTCCATTCGACGAACCGGCACTCCTGGGGCGCCGTGGCCTGGATCGACGGGAAGACCTACGCCTCCCCCGCCTGCGAGCTCGACGTCTACGACCGGGTCGGCGGCGGGGACGGGTTCGCCTCTGGCCTTTTCTACGGCCTGCTTGCAGGAGAAACGCCCCAGGAGGCCGTCAATCTGGGCTGGGCCCACGGGGCGCTCCTGACGACCTTCCCGGGCGACACCACGATGGCGACGCTGGAGCAGGTGCGGGCCTTCGCCCAGGGCGGCTCGGCCCGGATCCAGCGATAGGGAAGGAAACGGCCCATTCATCAAATCTACGGAATCATTCGATAAATTTTAGAGGCATGCCATGAAGCAGCAGGACATCGGCCTGATCGGCCTGGCGGTGATGGGACAGAACCTGGTCCTCAACATGGAACGGAACGGCTTTGGCGTCGCAGTCTACAACCGGACGGCCTCGACGACCCAGGCCTTTGTCCAGGGGCCCGCAGCAGGGAAAAAGATCGCGGCGGCTTATGGCATCGAAGAGCTCCTTGCCTCCCTGAAAAGGCCCCGGACGATCATGACCATGGTCCAGGCGGGTCCGCCGGTGGACGCCGTGCTCGCGCAGTTGAAGCCCCTTCTGGAGCCCGGGGATCTGGTCATGGACGGGGGCAACTCCCACTTCCCCGACACGGAGCGCCGATTCAAGGAGATGGAGGCCCTGGGGATCCCCTTTCTGGGCGTCGGCGTCTCCGGAGGGGAGGAGGGGGCCCTCTGGGGGCCGAGCATCATGCCCGGCGGCCCCAGGGAGGCCTACGACCGGGTCGAGCCGCTCCTCAAGGCGATCGCCGCCAAGGTGAAGGGCGAGCCCTGCGTGACCTGGATCGGCCCCCGGGGGTCCGGCCACTTCGTGAAGATGGTCCACAACGCCATCGAGTACGGGGACATGCAGCTCATCGCCGAGGCCTACGACCTCCTTCACCGCGGCCTGGATCTCTCGGCGGAGGAGCTCCATGAAATCTTCACCCGGTGGAACGAGGGGAAGCTCTCATCCTACCTCATCGAGATCACAGCGAAAATCTTCACATGCCGGGACGAGCAGACCGGGACGCCCCTGGTCGATCTGATCCTGGATCAGGCCGGGCAAAAAGGGACCGGCCGCTGGACCGTCCAGGCGGCCCCGGAGATGGGGGTCCCGATCCCGACCATCGATGCGGCGGTTTCGGCCCGGTGCCTCTCGGCTTACAAGGAGGAGCGCCTGACGGCCGCCAAGGCCTTCCCGATCGCCCCGCGCCGCTACCGGGGAAACCGGGAGTCCTTCATCGACGCCGTAGGAGAGGCCCTCTACGTGGCCAAGATCTGTTCCTACGCCCAGGGGATGGCCCTCCTGCGACGGGCGAGCGGGGATTTCGACTACCGGCTGGACCACGGTGAAATCGCCCGGATCTGGCGGGGCGGGTGCATCATCCGGGCCCGGTTCCTGGACGACGTCCGGGCGGCCTTCCGGGAAAACCCGGACCTGGCCAACCTTCTGATGGCACCTTTCTTCCGGGACGAGGTCATGGGCCGCCACAAGGCCCTGCGCGAGGCGGTCAGGACCGCCGCGGAACTCGGCATCCCGGCCCCGGGAATGAGCGCCTCCCTGGCCTACTTCGATGCCTACCGGAGCGGGCGCCTCCCGGCCAACCTGATCCAGGCCCAGCGCGATTTCTTCGGGGCCCACACCTACCGGCGCATCGACCTGGAAGGGGTCTTCCACACCAAGTGGCCGGAATAGGGGGATTTCACATGACCGTCACTTTCAGAACGGATTTCGACCGGATCGACTTCGATGCCGTGACTCGATGGCTCAGGGAGATGTACTGGTCCCCGGGGATCACCCGGAAGGAGGTGGTCTTCGGCGCCAGGAACTCGGCCCTGGTCGTGGGCGGCTTCAACGAATCGGGCAGCCAGGTGAGTTTCCTGAGGGTCATATCGGACCGGGTGCGGTTCGCCTACCTTGTGGACGTCATCGTGGCCCCGGAGCTTCGCCGGCAGGGGATCGGCAGGCGGATGGTCCGGTTCGCGATGGAGGCCGAAGATCTGTCCTGGGTCCATCAATGGCTCCTGCGCTCCAGGGACGCCCGCGGCGTCTATGCCCCTCTGGGATTCGGCCCGCTCGATGACCCCGAGCGCTGGATGATCATCCAGTCACCCCGCGGCGACCGTTCCGCCTTCAAGGCCCCCGATGGGGAATAGCCCCCCCGTGCAGACCCTGCATTCCCGCCCTCAGCCAGGCGCCGCCCAGACCTCGGGTTTCGCCGTGCAGGCCGCCCGTGTGAGCTCGTCGTAGCGATGGGCGACGCTGTGGATCACGTAGTCGAACATGAGGAGGGTCCGGTTGATGCTCTCCACTGCCTGATGCATGTCCAGGCTGGTGAGGAACAGGGCATGGAAATCGGCGAAAAGCCAGATGTGCCGGCGCATGAGCGTCAGGGCGTAGATCACCTCCGGCAGGGGGACCCCCGCCCCATACATCTCCTCGGCGAACTTCAGGAAGAATTTCGTCTCCTCCCGGTAGGGTTTTTCGCTGAAGTAGAGGGTCCTGAAGTTCCTGAAGAACTGCTCGGCATGGTGGACGTAACGGGCCGGATCGAGGGAATGAAACGATGGGGTCCGCGGATTGGTGCTGACCGCCCGGCTCCACTGCTCCGAAATCTCCTCGGTGTGATTCTCCAGGACGTCGATGAGCTTGTCCGCAAAGGCCTTCATGGCATCCTCCTTTCCTGTCGGAGAACCGACAGCGTTCCGTTGACCAGGAAGAATGACCCGTTTCGCATTTGCCCGCTTTTTTATGCGGCCGGCCTGTTGGGAATCGGTCCGTAACGGACCTCTTTGATTCTATAATGGGGATTCGATCCCCCCCTTGTCAAGGGCTTTGGAGCGAGAAAGGTCGGTGGGATTGCCTTTTGGGCCGATCCGGTGTATGTCTTCCCACGGCTGCCCAGATGGC
>CAYOGU010000263.1:0-5227 GCA_964403345.1 uncultured Syntrophus sp.
TTCAGCAGTTCCTGAATCCGCCGGACATCGGGAAGATCCCGGATGGTCAGCACGAAGGGATGATCGTTTCCCTTGACGGCAGGCCTCTCCGGGACCCCGCCTGTGGCAACGAGGAGCCGGTCGTACGCCATCGTCTCCCCGTTGCCGGCCTCAATGATCCGCTGCTTCGGATCGATTCGGGTGACTTTGCGGCCCATGCGAAAGTTCACTCCCTCGGGCACGGGCAGGTATAAATGCTTTTCCTCGATCGCCCCGGCCAGCAGGTAGGGAAGAACCATTTTGGCGTAGGGGGGCGTCCCTTCGCCGGAAAGCATGGTGACGACGCCCCCCGGATCGACATGACGCAGAGTCGCCGCCGCGTTCAATCCTGCCGGCCCGGCTCCGACGATCACGTATTTCATCGGTTGCCCTCCTACAATCCAAGGTCGGCCAGGGTATTCTTGGTCGGCACGCCGGCGGCATCCCATCCCCGCAGTTTGTAGTACTCCGGAAGCATCTCGCCGAGCCGGTTGACCAGGCCTTTGGACGGCCCCGTCGGTATGGGGTCCTTCACGAGGCGTTCCGGAAGCTTGTCGTCCGCTGACGTCAATCCCGCCTTGAGATTGAAGAGGCGTTCCAGATTCCAGATCCGCGCCCCGATCTTCATGAATTCTTCCGTCGTAAAGGTCATGCCGGTCGCGGCGCTGAGCAGGTCGGCGATATCTTCCGCACCAAGACCGAAGGTGGAAAACAGGCACATTCCGGAGGAATCCAAAGCCGCGGTCAGGTCCTGAAAAGTGATATCGAGCCCGGCTTTTCCTTCCGTCACGCGCGGATCCAGCTTGACCGGCTGCCCCAGCACCTCGGGCGAAATGGTATAGCCGCGAACATGGCAGCCGCCGCGGTTGCCGGTGGCAAAATTGAGTCCGATACCCTGAACGGCCCGTGGATCGTAGGCGGGCAATTCCTGCTTCTTGCAGCTCATGGAGTATTCGGAATGTCCGTAACTTTCCGCCAGGCGATAACTCCCCAGGGCCAGCTTCTTCCCGAATCCCTCGCCCTTGGCGGTTTTGCGGACCATCTCCACCATCGCGTCCGCATCGCCGAAGTTCAGGTTGATTCCGTCCGTATCCCTTGCGGTGATCACCCCGTCGGCGAATAGATTCATCGCGCAGGCGATGGTGGTCCCCATCGTGATCGTATCCATCCCGTATTCGTTGCAGATATAATTGGCCTTGGTGACGGCGTCCAGATCATCGATTCCGCAATCCGGGCCTAAAGCCCACGACGTTTCGTATTCGGGACCTTCTCCCTGACCGGCATATTTCGGATTCGTCACCTTGGTTGCCCGGCCGCAACTGATGATGCAGGAGAAACAGCCGCGGGGCCGGGTCAGAATGTTCTTCGTCAGCGACTCTCCCCCCACTTTATCCGCTGTCGGGAAATAACCGTCGGTAAAGTTTCTGGTGGGCAGGCCGCCCAGTTCATTGAGGATATTGATCAGGACATCCGTTCCGTAGATCCGCAGTCCCGCGCCGCCGACGCCGTTGGCCTTGATCTTCGCCGACGCCCTGAGAACGGCATCACGGAATGCCTTGGGATCGGGAACCCGAACGGCGCCTGTACCCCGAACGGCAACGGCCTTGAGGTTTTTGGAGCCCATCACGGCGCCGACACCGCTCCGGCCTGCCGCCCGGCCGCATTCATTCATGACGTTGGCGAACAGCACCTGACTCTCCCCGGCGGGGCCGATGCATGCCACGCTGGCCTCTTCGTCCGTGGCCGACCGGACGGCTTCCGTCGTCTCCGGAACGGTCTTCCCCCATATCCCGGCGGCGTCGCGGATCTCTACGGCGTCGTCACAAATCCAGACATATACCGGTTTTGCCGATTTGCCCTCCAGGATGATCATGTCATATCCGGCGTATTTCAGCATGGGACCGAATATCCCTCCGGAACTGGAAGCGGCGATGGTCCCGTTGAGCGGACCTTTGCTGACCACGTCAAAGTGGCTGGCGGAAGGCGCATTGGTGCCGGAAAGAGGTCCGGCGGCAAAGATCAGTTTGTTCTTGGGGCTCAATGGATCCACTTTCGGATCCACCTCGGTCATCATGAAATGCGTTCCGAGACCGCGGCCGCCAAGATATTTTTTCGCGAGTTCGGCGGAGAGAACTTCTTTGCACACGGTCCCGCTGTTCAGATCGATTCTCAAATAGCAGCCAATCCATCCGTACATGTCAGTTCACCTCCTCGAAGGTTTTTTTGAACTCCACGGCGACGGCCTTCTTGCGGTCCCGGGCGGCGTCGGTTTCTTCGACGTAATCCAATGCTTTATTGGGACAGAAGGCCACGCATTCAGGGTTCCCGTCGCAGAGGTCGCACTTGATGATCCGGCGGCGGGCCGTTTCAAAAACCACCGCGCCGAAGGGACAGGCCAGCGTGCACATGCGACAGCCGATGCACTTGACTTCGTCCCAGGCCACACGATTGATGGGCGGATCGTCATGCATGGCCCCCGTCGGGCAGACCGCCACGCAAGGCGCGTCCTCGCACTGCTGACAGGTCGTGGGCATGGAAAAGCCCTCGATCTCCCATGTCGTCACTTGAATCCGGGAGGTGTGGGGACGGAACTCGCCGTCATGAAACGCAGAACAGGCCAAAGCGCAGTTCTGGCATCCCGTGCAGCGATCAGGATAAATCATCAACATTTTCGCCATAATTCCCCTCCTGTTCCTGAAAAAAAGTTAGACTTCTGATCCTTGATCCAAGCTCGTCGTCGAACGGTTTCTTTCCGACGCTTTCAAATATCTGTGATGTTTCCTGATTGAGTTGAGAAAACTGCCGGTTGGAGGGCAAGGGGGTCCGGGTTCTTCGGACAGGAGACAGGGATTGATCAGTGGGAATCCGTCCAGGTTTAGAGTTCATGCCGCAGCAAGCCTCCGCGTTTGTAATATACGCCGATTTCCCAATCGCTACAAGATGTCACTTCTGACATGCATCAGGTTGGCAGCGACCGCATGAAAACAAGGCAACTGACGGTTATCCGATGTGAATATGATCTTATGAAGGGGAAGCGCCGGTGCCCCGCTTGGCCGGATGTTTGGTATTCCCCACCGGATCGATCAGCGACAGCCTGGCTGCGTTCATCGCCTCTTCATTCGTAACGGCTTTCGCCGCCTCCGGTTTCAGGACAACGATGTTGGACGACGCCCGCAGCCGCCGGGCATACTTGCCCTGCGCGAAGCCGCCGGGAAAATCGCCGTGCTTGTACTCGGCCCGCAATTCGCCGCTGTCCGGCGTCCTAAGATAATCGAAGTGTGGTTCCGATTGGATTGGGACGTAATGACAATGTTGCCGGACAAGTCCCTTGACAAAGCCGCTTTGAATGATTATTTATATTAAAAAATCTTTAACTATTTGTATTTATAAGCTTTTTAAATGAATCCACAGTTGCCCGACTACCGAGAAAGACAAAAACTCATCCATATCGATAACAGCCCCAAGGAGGTCCTCATTGCTTACGGGGATAGGTGCAGGCACGCGAACCGCCTGTTCGACGCCCTCGAATTTTATCAAAAGGCAAAGTACGGACCGGGGTTGAGGGAGATCATGGCGACGGCCATCTCCTCGGGCGACGCGATGCTCCTGGAGCAGGCTGCCAAGGCCCTGGGGGCACCCCCTTACGAGGAAGAGTGGAACCGTCTCGGCAGGCGCGCCCTTGCCCTCAAGAAATACCTTTTTGCCCGTTATGCCTTCGAGAAGGGCGGAGACGGAGCGATGATGGAGGAAGTCAGAAAGATCGTGGCAGGAGGAAATCACAGGACCGATGATCACAACGCGTGATTATTACGAGATCCTAGGGGTGGATCGTGACGCTTCAGCTGAGGAGATCAAAAGGAGCTATCGACGGCTCGCTATGCAGCACCACCCCGACCGGAATCCGGGGGACAAGGAAGCGGAGGAGCGGTTCAAGGATGCGGCCGCAGCTTACGAAATCCTGAGCGATCAGGAGAAAAGGGCCATCTACGATCGGTACGGTCATTCCGGTCTGAACGGGGCGGGCCACCGGGGTCATACCGACTTCGAAGGCATCTTCGCCGGTTTCGGCGATCTCTTCGGGAACTTCTTCGGCGGCCGCGAGGGCCGTGCCGGCAGCCGGTCCGGCGTTAGGGCCGGAGCGGACCTTCGGTACGATTTGCAGGTCTCCTTCCTGGACGCTGCGCTCGGGACCACGAAAGAGATTATTGTCGAAAAGCCGATGGTCTGTCCAGACTGCGGTGGTTCCCGCTGCGCTCCGGGGACATCGCCGCAGACCTGCGACCTTTGCGGCGGGTGCGGTCAGGTGACCCAGTCCAGCGGCTTCTTCAGCATCCGTACGACCTGTCCCCATTGCCAGGGCCTGGGCAGCAAGATCACCAGCCCCTGCCGCCACTGTTCCGGCCGGGGCAAGGTTCGTTCGACCAAGACGCTTCGGGTCAAAATCCCGGCGGGCGTGGAGACGGGTTCCAGGCTCAGGGTGCGGGGGGAAGGCGAAGAGGGATCGTCCGGAGGACCCAGCGGCGACCTGTACGTCTTCCTTGAGGTGGCACCGCACGATCTGTTTGAAAGACATGGGAACGACATCCACTGCCGGGTTCCCGTCACCTTTGTCCAGGCCGCCCTGGGCGACGTTGTGGACGTCCCTGCCCTGAGAGGCAGGGAGTCCTTGATGATCCCCCGGGGAACCCAGTCGGGCAACCGTTTTCGATTGCATGGCAAAGGGATTGCGAGCCTACGGGGAGACGGATGCGGCGATCAGGTGATCGAAACCGTGGTGACCGTGCCGACGAACCTTACCAGGCGGCAGGAGGAACTGCTCAGGGAATTTGAGAGGTTGGAAAAGGACGACCAGCGATCTTGACTAGGCCGAGTCTGTGATTATCTTACGCCCGAAAAAGGCAATGAACGCAACACGATCATGACGTTGCGAAAAATATCCAAAAGGGAAAGGAGGACATGCGTATGGTGGGAAACTGGTTGCCCACGCTATGGCGAAGAAGCGAGACGCCCCTGCGACGCACAGAGGAAAGCCCCTTCTTTGCCTTGCATCGGGAGATGAATCGGATGTTCGACGATTTTTTCCGCGACTGTGCCTTCTCGTCGCTCGGCAACGGCCTGGGGACGAACGCCTTTACCCCTGCCGTGGACGTCTGCGAAGATGAGAAGGCGGTGGTTGTCAAGGCCGAACTACCTGGGATGGACGAGAAGG
>CAYOGU010000264.1:0-5218 GCA_964403345.1 uncultured Syntrophus sp.
GCATATGCACCATCCAATATTATAAGTCAAGTTATTTATGACGCACTACACTAGCGCGCCGGGAACCCTATCCGGAACAGGTCGCGTGATGGGGGCATTTTTTTGACTTGACATATTTTGAGCATATGCTTATTATATTGACAATGAGGTGTTCATGCCGAGGCCAAAATGTTGCAGGAATGTGGACGGGATGCCGGAAAGAACCTGTTTCCGGCCGGAAGGCGTTGCTTCGTGTTCGGAAGAGGTGTCTTTAAGTCTTGATGAATACGAATCGTTGCGTCTGGCGGATCTGGAAGGATTCTACCAGGAACAGGCTGCATCCCGGATGAATGTCTCACGGCAGACATTCGGACGGATTGTCGAGGCGGCACGCCGAAAGGTCGCCGATGCCATCGTAAACGGAAAGACGCTCAGGATCGAAGGCGGTCCGGTTTCTGTCCGGGGCAGGGAAACGATCCGATGTCCCCGCTGCTTTCATGCCTTGGGCTTCACGAATTGCGCAGAAGGGGCAGTCTGCCCGCATTGCAGAAAGAAAATGTAAAAGAGGAGAAGGAGAAGAGAAATGAGAGTGTGTTTTCCCACAGTCAAGCTTGAAGGTTTGCAGAGCCAGGTTTACGGGCACTTTGGGTCAGCGCCGGGTTTTGTCATTGTCGATACGGAAACCAAAGCTGCCGAAGAGATCAGCAACAATGACCAGCACCATGCCCATGGCATGTGCCAGCCGTTGAAGGCGCTGGGAGGGCGCAAGGTGGATGCGGTTGTGGTCGGAGGGATCGGCATGGGGGCCCTGATGAAATTGGGGGCCCAGGGCATCAGGGTTTACCGCGGGGCAGAGGGCACCGTGGCTGAAAACGTCGAGCTGATTATGAAAAACAAATTATCCGAGTTCGACGTAAATCATTCATGTGCGGGTCATGCCGGCGGCGGCTGCGCACACTGAACAGAATAGCGATGAGGTTAGAACGTCATGCCGATTTTCGAATTTCTATGCACCGAATGCGGTGAGATCAGTGAAGTGCTGGTCACGTCGTCCGATGGATCGCCGGCCTGCAAGAGTTGTGGCAGCGCAAAGCTGAAAAAGCTGCTTTCCGCGACGTCAAGCCTGTCGGGAGCTGCCAGGCGCGGACTTCCCGGCCCAAGCGACACCGCCTGCTGCGGCAGCTCTCCGGCCCATGCCGGTTGTGCCGGACCTGGCAGTTGCTGCGGAAAGAACGCCTGCTGATATAACCACCAACCGACTAAAGGGCTGCCAGCCTCCTGGCTGGCAGCCCTTTAGGTATTTATGGCCAACAATGCGTCTTTTTGCAGACGTCCTCAGCGATTCCATTTTTCCAGACTTTTCAAACCCCAAACTCTAGAGAAGCTTTGTACCCTGTCCATCCGCATTGGAGGATACTTCCCATTTTCCGTATCTTGCTGATGCAACAGCCTTTCTTCAGGCCACGGTGATGCCAATCTCCCGAGAAACCTGTTTTGCGGTTATCCGTGGTTAATCAGCCCACAGGAGAGGGCATTTTTTTCTTGACAAGGCATCTTCTTATGAGATTTAATTCATGAAAGATAATTCATGAATTAAATCTCATTTTATGAGTCAGTCCTCCTGAATATGTGGGGTGCGATGAACCGATGAGATTGTTTCAATTAACATGGTTACAGAGAATCTTACCCTTCCTATTGTCGGTCCTACTGACCGCCGGTCCTCTTGTTGTCATTGAAAAACCGGTAAACGGACAAGACGAACCAGTCATCCAGACCACTAAGTTGCAGGACAAAGTCAGTTCCTCCCTCCGACAGCTTCAGATTAAATATGGTTTTGATGTCATTTACGTTTCGGTAGTCCCGATTATCAGACATATTTTATCAGACGATTACATTGCGGGAACATCCTTCGATCCCATTTCCCCCGATCTGAAAAAATATCCCTACCGGGGGCCTCCTCGCTTCATAGCCGTTCTGTAAAAGTCCATTGAACAAAGCGGGAGCGACTCTCCTGGAAATTTCCCTTCCCCACAGGTTTCGCAAAGAGGTGGGTTTCAGCATGTCATCAGGGATTGAGAGAATGACCAGGTGGACAGATTGGTTATGGGACGTATGCCAGCCAATAGTTGGCAAAGGAGCGAATTATTATGAATAACGCTATAAAATTGCTTGGAGTTTTTTTCGTGCTTTCGTTGTTGACCTTGCCGCTGGCCGGGTGCACGGATGATGCAATGACGCTGGTTCTGAAGGTCGATACGCCAAAGGATGGCGCAACCGTCAATACACCTACAGTCACGGTAAGCGGCCGCGTGGCTGGAACCGAAAGCATGACGGCAAAAGTAAAAATCAATGACGCAGAGGTGCCTGTCAAGGATCGCAAGTACTCTGCTGAAATCGCGCTGAATGAAGGCCAAAATACCATCAATATCGTCGCGAGCGGCGGTCAGGCAGCGCTAAAAGAGCAACGAACTGTCACCTGTAAGAAGTAAACGGGCACATTTGACCATCTTCATATCAACGGAGATTCAAGAAATGAAAGGATGGTGAACAGAATGCCTTGGGACAAGATCGCAACTTTTGTGGGGTTAATCATTATCCTTGCTTTAGGGATTTGGTGGACCTGTTTCAGGAAGGATAAAAAGAATTAGAGAGGGTTGTTAGGAAGATGGATAGCGGCGATTGACGCAGGGGGTATAAATCACGATGAACTGGAAGTGTTGAAAAAATAATGCGAGTGGCTTGCCCGGCCCTAAGGAAATTCCGCAGCCTGTGGGACAGGATATTGTCACAAAGCTGAAGGGTGATCCCGATAGCATTTGGCAGCTTAAAGCGGTTATGCTTCCAAGGGAGGGGGATAAAGACATTTCCGAAGTGAGGGTCTTTGACGCGTCCCAGGCGGCATCGCGGAATATACGGGTCAAGGATTACCATTCACTCACTGACCATCCAGAATTGATCCTCTATGAAGGGTGGTACAATAAAAGGGGGAATGCCGAAATAAGAAAAAAATAGCATGATCAGGACAATTATTGATCCGTTCCCTCGAAAAGAAGCCATGTGGCAACGATACCGGTTTCGATTGCGATGCGGTTCTTCGACTTGTGGTATGGGTTTCTCTGGAGCTTCCCCTCCTCAGTAGAGGCTTACCTTGAGGATGGAGAAATCGTCGTCCAGGGTCTCCTGCCCCCGCATCTTCTGGAGGAATGGGTAGAGGGCCTCGATTTCCCCGGCATCCTCCAGGGGGTGGGGGAGGAGGTACTCTCCCAATTCCTCAAGGGTCCACATGGCCCCGTCCCGGCGGTCCACCTCGTAGGCCCCGTCCGAGAAGAGATAGAGACGCGCCGACCCCGGCAGGGCAATGGCCCCGCTCTTGTAGGTCGAATCGGGCATCCCGCCGATGAAGAAGTTCTCGGTGATAAGGAGGTGGGTCTTGCCGTCCATGAGCAGGAGGGACGGAGGATGCCCGCCGCTGGCGTAGCGAAGCTCCCGGTTCCGGCGGTCGAAAACGCCGTACCAGATCGTGAAGTAGAGGCCGTTGTGGTCCTCCATCTGGAAGGCTCCGTTGAGGGATGCCAGTACCTGGTCCGGGACCCTGAAGTCGGTGTTGCGCAGGCTCTGGGCGCGCAGGACGTTCAGGGCCGAGACGGAGAGCAACGCGGCGCCGATCCCGTGGCCGCAGACGTCCAGAAGGTACATGGCGAAGTGGTCCGCGTCGACCCAGTGGTAGCCGAAGCAGTCGCCGCCGAGCTGGGTGGAGGGGACGTAGCGCCAGCGGGTCTGGACGGGCCCTTCGGCGATGGGAGGCGGCAGGAGCGAGACGACGTAGTCTGCGGCGATGGCCAGCTCCTTGGCCAGGGCCTGCTGACTTGCCAGGAGGGCCTCGTAGGCCTCGTTGCGCTGCAGCAGGTTGATGTAGCCCGCCGAGTGGTAGCGGATGCGGGCGATGAGCTCGATCGAGTCGGGGAGCTTCACCAGGTAGTCGTTGGCCCCCAGGGCGAAGGCCTCCGCCTTTGTCGTCGGCTCCTCCTTGGTGGACAGGACGATGAGCGGGATGTGCTTGAGCTTGGGATGGGCCCTGAAGAACTTCACCAGGGTCATCCCGTCGATCTCCGGCATGACCAAGTCCTGGAGGATAACCGTGGGCGAGACGTCCAGGGCCGTCTGGAGGGCCTTGTTGGGGTCCGCGCAGTAGTGGAAGGTGATGTCCTTTTCCGTCTCCAGCATCCTTTTGACTGCGGCCGCGACGATGGCCTGGTCGTCGACGAGCAGGACCGTGATGCCATGCTGGGTGAGGGTGGCCGAGAGGGGCGTCTTTTCCTGAGGGGTCATGATTTCGGGTCCTTTCTGGACAGTTTTGTATGAGGGCTGTTCGGGGCGATCTTCCGGCGGACGGCCCCGGCGATCTCCTTGATGGGGAGGATCTCCACGGCGGCGTCGAGCTCCGCGGCGGCCGCCGGCATCCCGTACACGACGGAGCTCTTCTCGTCCTGGGCGATGGTGTGCCAGCCGGCCTTCCTCAGGGCCGCCAGTCCCTGGGCGCCGTCGCGGCCCATCCCGGTCAGGAGGGCCGCCATGTCCCGGCGCGGCCAGTGGCGCACCAGGGACGCGAAGAAGGCGTTCACCGAAGGGCGGTAGGGATAGTCCTGCGGTTCGGGTATGTAGTGGACGGCCATGTCCGCCCCGAGGACGAGGTGATCGTCGGTGACGGCCAGAAGGACCTTCCCGGCCTCGGGCCGGGCCCCCTCCCGGGCCGCCTCGACCTTGAGCGGCGTCTGGGAGTCGAGCCAGTCCGCCAGGCCCCGGCCGAACTGGGCGTCCACGTGCTGGACGATGACCAGGGCGGCCCCGAGGTCGGCCGGGAGACCCGACAGGAGGTCCGCCAGGGCCCTGGGTCCGCCCGTGGAGGCCCCGATGGCCACCAGCGGCGGCAGGTCGGCGGCCTTCGCGCCCTTGGCCGGGGTCCCCGGCCCCGGCGCCGCGGCCGGTTTCAGGAGGAACTTTTCGATTGTTCCGATCTTCTTGACCAGGGCCCGGCCTCCCTCGGTCTCCGGCCCGGTGACGGGTGTGGCCACAGCGTCCAGGGCCCCGCGGCCCATGGCCTCGAAGATCTTGGCGGTGTTCTGCTCCACCGTCTCGGTCACGATGAGGATCGCGCAGGGGGCCTCCTTCATGATCCGGCCTGTGGCCTGCACCCCGTCCAGGACGGGCAGGGTCAGATCCATCAGGATCAGGTCCAACC
>CAYOGU010000265.1:0-5215 GCA_964403345.1 uncultured Syntrophus sp.
GCAACTGATATTTTAGGCAAAGATGCCCCCGGCTCCTGCCGGGGGAGTGTCACTTGCCAAGCCCCAGGAGGTCGTGGATCCGGTCGACGGGAGCGGCGCCACGGCGTAGGATCATGGGCGGCCAAGAGGTGACGTCGATCAGCGTCGAACCCAACCCTCCGGGCGTCGGTCCCCCGTCGACGACCGCGTCGATTTTTTCTCCCAGGGCGTCGATCACTGCCTCGGCCGAGGTGCATTCCGGAGATCCGGAGAGATTGGCGCTCGTGGCGGTCAGTGGGCCGGTCAGAAAGCCAGCCAGGAGTCTGGCCACTGGATGGCTGGAAACACGGACCCCGATCTTTCCCGTACCGGCCGTCAGTTTCGGGAGGACCAAGGGGGAGGCGTGCAGGACCAGCGTGAGGGGACCGGGCCAGAAGGTCTCCATGAGGATCCGACCGGCAGGGGGAATCGACTTCACAAGGGCAGGAAGGTCCCGCTCATGAGCAACGATGAGAGCGATAGGGCTTCGAAAGTCCCTTCCTTTGATCCTGAAGACCCGCTCCACGGCCGCTTCCAGGCGTGCGTCGGCACCCAGGGCGTAGAAGGTCTCCGTGGGGAAGGCGACGACTCCCCCCCCACGCAGGATTTCCCCTGCCTCCGCAACGGCCCTGCCGTCGGGTTGGCCGGGATCGATCTTCAGGACTAGCATTTCAGGTTTTCGTGCTTCCGCTCCACATCGCTGGCCATCCTGCGGATGTAAGCCTGGAGTCTCTTCTGGAGTCCCTCGTCCTCCAGGGCGAGGATCCGGACGGCCATCAGGGCCGCGTTCTTTGCCCCCGCCTTGCCGATGGCCATGGTCGCCACAGGGATCCCGCCGGGCATCTGGACCGTTGCCAGGAGGGCATCGAGACCCTTGAGCGACGTGGCGTCGATGGGGACCCCGATCACCGGGAGCAGGGTCTGTGAAGCGATCACCCCGGCCAGATGGGCCGCAGCCCCGGCCCCGACGATGAGGACCCGGATCCCGCGCTTGGCGGCTCCGCGCGAGAAGGTGGCCGTCCGTTCCGGTGTCCGGTGGGCGGAGGTCAGGAACAGTTCGTAGGGGATCCCGAATTCCACCAGGACCTTGACGGCTTCCTCCATGATCGGAAGGTCGGAATCACTGCCCATGACAACGCTGACGAGAACCTCTTCTTTTTTGTGCATGTCGACTCAGCTCCTTATCGAAACCTTTTCGAGATAGTTCGAGATGGCGCCGTCGTAGTGTGCCGTGAGCCGGAAGGTCTTCTTGGCGAGCTCGAAGTTGGTGGCCTCCGAGATTTTTCCGCCGCTATCTTTCATCTCCGCAAGGATTTTCGGGTAGTCCGCGGGATCGGTGACCACGGAAACGAACCGGTAGTTCTTGGAGGCAGCGCGAAGCATCGATGGACCGCCGATATCGATGTTTTCTATGGCGAGCTCCAGGGTGCACCCCTCCTTGGCGACCGTGTCCTCGAAACGGTAGAGGTTGATCACGACCATGTCGATCAGGTTGATCCCATGCAGCCTGAGGGCCTGCATATGCGATTCATTGTCCCTGAGCGCCAGAAGTCCGCCGTGGATCTTCGGATGCAGGGTTTTCACTCTACCGTCCATCATCTCGGGGAATCCGGTGTAGTCGGACACATCGGTGACGGGCACCCCGTTTTTCCTGAGTTGGGCCGCCGTTCCGCCGGTGGATAGAATCTGCACGCCATAAGGCTGGAGTCCCTGGGCGAACTCGACGATCCCCGCCTTGTCCGTCACGCTGATCAGCACCCTCTTGATCTCGTTCAACCGCATATCCTTAAACCCTCCTATTTATATGATGTATTGGCCTTGATCTGTTTCATGTGGTCCACCCGCCGGCGTACCAGCGGTTCGGTGCCGATGTCCGGCCGATGATCGACGGGGCCCCGGATGGCTGAGACGGCGCTCTCGGCGATCCGTTCCGCCTCCGGCAGATCGGCGGCGATTCCGACCACGCCGATCGCCCTGGAGGAGGTCATATAGAGGCCGTCGTTCCGCCGGTCGATGGAGGAGTAGTAGAGCCGGGCCCCCTGCACCGGGCCGATCTCGATCCGGGACGATGTGGAGGCGGCTTCGGGGTGATCCGCGGGGAGGCCGTAGCCCTTCGGGACGACATACTTGCACACGGTTGCCTTCCTGTCGAAGGCGAGATCGAGGCGGTCGAGCCCTCCCGAGAGGATGCCCTGGCAGAGGTCGATGAAGTCGGTCCTGAGGAGCGGCAGGATGTTCATCGCCTCCGGGTCGCCGAGACGGGCGTTGTATTCGATCAGTTTGACTCCCGTGGCGGTGATCATGAACCCCCCGTACATAACCCCCCTGTAGGGAACGCCGGTTTCCTCCCGGATCGCTGCGGCGACCCTCCGCGTGATCTCCAGGCCCTGGGAAACGGCGTCGGCATCCAGAAACGGTAGGAGATGGTCGGCACAGGAGTAGGATCCCATTCCGCCTGTATTCGGGCCGCGGTCGCCTGCAAAGCGGCGCTTGTGGTCCTGGACCGGAGGGGTCGCCACGACCGTGCGGCCGTCGCTGAAACACTGGAGTGAGAACTCCTCGCCCTCCAGTTTCTCCTCTACAGTGAGCCCTGGATGGTCTTTGAGGATGGCCCGGCAATGGTCGAGGGCTTCGGCGGGGGTCTCGAAGTGGTCCCCCTGGACAAGGACCCCCTTGCCGCCTGTCAGGCCGTCCGGCTTCAGGACGATCCCGGTCAATTCCTCGAAGAAGGCCTCGATTCCATCGAAGGAAGCAAAATTCCTGAAACGAGGATTCCCGGGGATTCGGTATTTTTCAAGGAGATTGCGGGTGAAGGATTTCGAAGTTTCAAGCCTGGCCAGGGCCTTTGTCGGGCCCACCGCCGGGATCCCCGCCGCAAAAAGGGCATCGACGACGCCGTGGCTCAGGGGATCTTCGGGACCGACAACGGCGAAGTCGATCTTCGCCTCTTTGGCGAATGTGATGATCGCCTCCAGGTCGTTGTAGCGGCCGATCCGGATTCTCTCCGCCAGCGAGGCGATGCCGGGATTGTTGGCCTTCATGAAGGCACTGAGACGGGGAGAGCGCTTGGAGCCCGCAACCGCCTCGGCGATCGCGTGTTCCCGCGCTCCGTTTCCGATGAGAAGGACATGGGTCATAGGGATTTCCTCCACGCTTGACCGGGAACGCGTTCCCCGAGCCCGTCTCTCGTGGCATGGCGGGAATAGGGGTCGCAATGTAAGAGATAGTTTTTACCGGGAAGCCCCGCTTTCAAGGGCGGTGAACTTCACGCGTTATGGATGCCGTTCACACATATCGAAAAAAAGGGTGTGAGTCAAACAAATCCAGGAGGAAAGACAAAACGTTTGTCTTTTACCGGCGGGATCTGGTAAATTTTGCCTCTGCCCTGCGGCACCTCCTTTCGGGTGGCGTGTCCCGAAAGGAGGATCGGCCGGTTTTCGAAGGGCCGGGGTTGATGGGCATGGGGGCGAGCATGAGCGGATGGGATCATAAACAGGGGGGGGCTGCGCCGATGTGGACGATCATCCTGGCGGCGGGGCGGGGAAAGCGGATGAAATCCGACCTGGCGAAGGTCCTCCATCCCGTCTGCGGTGTTCCCATGTTGACCCATGTGGTCCGGACAGCCCGCCTGGCGCGATCCGGGCGGATCGTGGTGGTCATCGGCCATCAGGCCGACCGGATTCGGGAACAGTTCGAGGGAGAAAACATCCTCCTCTTCGCGGAGCAACGCGAGCAGTTGGGTACGGGCCATGCCGTGCTCCAGGCCCGGGAGGCCTTCAGGGGATACGGGGGGACCGTCGCCATCCTCTGCGGGGATGTGCCCCTGATCCGGCCCGAGACGGTGAGGACGCTCTTTGAGCGTCACTGCGAGGAGGGGGCGACCGTGACGGTCCTCACGACCATTCCGGCGGACCCTTCCGGCTATGGGCGGGTGGTCAAGGCGGATGACGGGGCCGTCCTGAGGATCGTCGAGGAGAAGGACGCAACCGCTGCCGAGCGTCAGATCCGCGAGATCAACACCGGAATCTACTGCGTGGAGAGCCCCTTTTTGTTCGAGGCCGTGGCCGGCCTCGGCAACCGGAATGCCCAGGGGGAGTACTACCTGACCGATATCGTTGAGATCGCAAACCAGAGCGGATTCCGCGTGGCTTCTTCCCTGGCCGACGATCCTCGGGAGGTGATGGGGATCAACACCCCCGCTGAACTTGAAAAGGCCTGTAAGCTAATGAAGATGAGAGGCCGGATGTCAGGGGCTCCTCCGGACGGGACCGGTCCATGAAGATCGGTGCGCTGACCCTGAAAGACAATGTCCTGCTCGCCCCTATGGCGGGAATCACCGATCTGCCGTTCAGGACGATCGTCCGCGGTTTCGGGTGCAGCCTGGCCTTTACCGAAATGGTCAGCGCCAACGGCCTGGTGCGGGAAGCGGGAAAGACCTGTCGTTACCTCGACTCCTCTCCCACCGACCGGCCACTCGGGATCCAGATCTTCGGTTCCGATCCCCGGACCCTCTCGGAGGCCGCCAGGATCGCGGCCGGGAAGGGAGCGGATCTGATCGACGTCAACATGGGCTGTCCGGTCAGGAAGGTGATCAAGACCGGTTCTGGGGCGGCCCTGATGAAGGACCCCAACCGGGCGGCGGCCGTCCTCGAGGCCGTCAGGAAGGCCACGGATCTCCCTCTGACGGTCAAGATCCGGGCCGGCTGGCGACCGCGGGAACAAAACGCCCTCGAGATCGGACGTATCGCCGAGGCATGTGGCGTGGACGCCATCATCCTCCACCCGAGAACGGTCGACCAGGGGTTCAGCGGGTTGTCGGACTGGGGGCTGATCGCCGCACTCAAGGCGCAGTCGGGGGTCCCGATCATCGGGAGCGGGGATGTGCGCCGTCCCGACGATGCGGTCCGGATGCTCGATCAGACCGGGTGCGATGCCGTGATGGTGGGGCGGGGAGCCCTTGGGAGTCCCTGGATTATCCGAGATATCCTGATCCGTCTTGCCGGGGGGAGGCCGCTCCCCGTGTCTTTGCTCCAGAGGGAAGAGACGATCCGCCGCCATCTGTCTCTGGCCATTGATTATTATGGGGAAAAGGTTGGGACCCGGGACTTCCGAAAGCACTTGCTTTGGTATACCAAGGGGCTGCGGGGAAGCGCCCAGTTCCGCCAGGTAGCTGGCCAGATCACCGATCAGGCATCGG
>CAYOGU010000266.1:0-5209 GCA_964403345.1 uncultured Syntrophus sp.
GCCGTTCGTCCCGTCGAACCCCTCCGCCCACCAACCGTCGGAGATGCTCAGGTTGATCACGCCGTTGGCGACCACCTTCTCGCCGCTGGTGCCGCTTGCCTCCAGGGGGCGTCGCGGGTTGTTCAGCCAGACGTCGACCCCCTGGACGAGATGGCGGGCCACCCGGATGTCGTAACCCTCGAGGAAAAAGATCTTCCCCCGGAACCGTTCATCCTTGCAGATGCCGATCACCTTCCGGATCAAGTCCTTGCCCATCTGATCGTTCGGATGGGACTTGCCGGCGAAGATCAGGTGGACCGGCCGTATGGGGTGGTTCAGGATCCTGTCCAGACGGTCCAGATCGGAGAAGATCAGATCGGCCCGTTTGTAAGGGGCGAAGCGCCTGGCGAATCCGATCATCATGGCCGCCGGATTGATCCGCGAGAAAAGTTCCTCCTGCCAGGTCTTCGAGTAGCCGAACTTCATCCAGTTCCGGGAGAGGTCGTCCCTGAGAAAGTCGATCAGCTTCTGCTTCAGCTCGTAGCGGGTCCGCCACAGGACCGTGTCGGGGACGTCCTGGATCCGCGCCCAGCGTTCGGTATCGGTGATGTGCCGGTCCCAGTCGAGGCCCAGGTAAGTGTCCAGCAGCGTTTTCATCCGGGGCGAGATGTAGGAGAGGACATGGGCGCCGTTCGTGACGTGGCCGATGGGGATGTCCGATTCATCGAACCCTTTCCAGACGTCCCGCCACATCCTCCTGGAGACCTGACCATGGATACGGCTGACGGCGTTGTTCTTGTGGGCGGTCTTGAGGGCCAGGACCGTCAGGAAGAAAGGCTTCCCCTCGCCGCTCTCCTTCCTCCCAAGCTCCCAGAACTGGGACCAGGAGATTCCTGTCCAGCGGACGAAGTTCGCGAAGTAGTGCTCGATCAACTCCTTGCTGAACCGCTCGTTTCCCGCTTCCACGGGCGTGTGCGTCGTGAAGACGGTGCTGCCCCGGACGATCTCGTTGGCCTCGTCAAAGGAGAGCCCCTCCTCGGTCATCAGCGATCCGATCCGTTCAAAGAGGAGGAAGGCCGAATGTCCCTCGTTGATGTGGTAGACCCGGGGACGGATTCCCAGTCTCTTGAGGACCCGGACGCCTCCCATTCCCAGGAGGATCTCCTGCTCGATCCGCGTGCGCGGTTCCGCGCAGTAAAGCCTCTCCGTAATCCTCCGGTCCTGGGGGGTATTCCGCGGGACGTCGGTCTCCAACAGGTACAGGGAGACACGGCCCACATGGACCTCCCATATGTTGGCGAAGAGCGTCCTGCCCGGCAACTCCAGGGAGATCTGCACGGCTTCTCCCCGGTCGTTCCGGACGATTTCCATGGGCATGCTGGAGAAATCGTTCTCCGGGTACTCCTCCGTCTGGGAGCCGGTTCGGTCGATGACCTGCTTGAAGAAACCGTTCCTGTAGAGCAGGCCGATGCCGACCATCGGGATATTCAGGTCGCTGGCCGTCTTCAGATGATCCCCGGAGAGGGTGCCCAGGCCGCCGGAATAGATGGGCAGGCTCTCGTGGAGGCCGTATTCAGTGGAGAAATAGGCGACCGGCGAGGGCCATTTGAGGCCGTTGAGCGGTCCGACCTGCGGGGAAGGGGTTCTGTCGGCCATGTAGTCGTCGAACTGCTGGAAGATCTGCCCGTAGAGGTTGAGATAGCTGGCGTTCTCCGAGGCCTCCTGGAGCCGCTCGGCCGAAACGGTTTCCAGCATCCGGACGGGGTTGTTGCCCATGACCGCCCAGAGCTTGGGATCCAGGGCGGAGAAGAGTTCCCGGGCGCGCGGGTTCCAGGTCCACCAGAGGTTGTAGGCCAGCTCCCTCAGACGGGAGACTTTTGGTGGAAGATTCGCCACGGCCATGAAGGTCCTGAAGTGGGGGGACACGGAGGCCGCCCCCGCGAAGATGTGTCTCAGCTCGGCTTGGAGATCCTCTTCGGTCCGCTTCTCCGAACGGGCCAGGGAGGCGGCCAGGGCCTTTTGGTACGCCTCTTCGTAGTTCCTGAAAAAATCGCGCCAATTCGCCTGTGCAGCCACGGCGCGGGCGTCGACCCGCATACGCTGCCGCTCCGGTTCCTTCAGGGTGAGGAATTTCTGGAAGATGGCGTGGAGGTGATCGGTGGTCGCCGCTTCCGGCTGCCCCAGACGCCTGAGGAGTATGACCCCGGTGCTGTTGCCGGCCGTATGTTGCGCCCAGATTCCGAAGCCGGCCTGATCGGTGGTGATGGTCGGTACGGCGTAGGCCGCACTCTCCAGGGGGGTGTAACCCCAGGGTTCGTAGTTGGAGGGGAAAACCCCGAGGTCGCATCCGGAGAGGGCCTCGTAGTAGGGCATGTTGAGCAGGCCGTCGTGCCCGTTGAGATAGGCCGGAATGAAGACCACCTGGACCCGGTTCTGGGGGAGATTCTTGAGCCCGAGCCGCTCGCAGGCCTGGAGAATCGGGTCGGAGGCCTCGTTCTGCAGACGGTGGGTGGAGATGGGCGGGTTGCCGTGCTCGGGCTGGCCGCCGCCGCTCTTGAGAGAGGGCATCAGGTCCGTGTAACCGCTCAGGACGAAGAGATAGACCAGGACGGTCTGCTCCGGCTCCATCTCTTCGTTGAGACGGCCAAGGGCCTCAAGGAAGATATCGACTCCCTTGTTGTGGAACTCGCCCCGTCCCGAGATGACCATAATCCGGGTGTCGCTCGGGAAATCCCGGCGGAGGAAACGGGAAGCCGCCGCCAGGAGTCTTTCCCGGGACTTCAGGGCGGGAGACCGGTTTGCGGCCAGGTCGGGGATGTTATCGATGTCGAGGCCGTTGGGAGTGATCAGGTCCGGGGCGCGACCCAGGAAGTTCTTCGCCTCTTGCGCGGTGATCTCGCTGACGGTGGTGAAACAGTCCGCCTCCCGTGCCGATGCCGACTCCATGGAACACTTGGCCGTGATGTTGTGGGCGCTCGCTTCGCGCTGCGGCGCGATGTGATCCATGGCCGTATAGATGTCCGTTCCCGAGGAGGCGAGCGTCCGGCCGAGCATCGTGGCATGGGTGGTGAAGACGGTGCCGATCTCCGGCACCCGCTTCTTGAGGCCTAGGAGCCCCGCCCCCGTCATCCATTCATGAAACTGGGCGACGGCCCTTATCCCCTGGGGCCGCACCATGAGGCTGTAGACGGTTTCGATCACCTCGCTGGCCGCGTAGCTGAACATCACCGGCTCCACATAGTCCCATCCCCCGGCGATGGAGTCCACGCCGTAATCCTCCCAGATGGTGAAGAGGAGCTGGTCCTTGTCGTACTTCTTTCCGAAGCCGACGAGGATCGCCTTGGGATTCCCGGGGACTTTCCAGCGGCCGAAGCGGCAGGGGATCTCCTTGATGGCGACTGCCTCCCGCACCCGTTTCCAGCACTCCTCGTCCGTTTCTTCGAAATCGGGGTTGGTCTTGAGGTCGGGGCCCAGGGCGATGTAATGTTCGCCATAGGTCCGGGTCGCTTCGGGGATCTTGCTGGTGATGACGGTATAGATCCCGCCGACCTTGTTGCAGACCTCCCAACTCACCTCAAAGAGGTAGTGTTCCTGTATCTCCGTCATGACCGTGCTCCTTATGGGTGTTTCATGGATTGCGATAGATCCCCCAGGATGTTCATATAGTTGATATAGGCCTCATAGGGGGATTCGTAGGGGTTGAAATAACGGTGGACGTCCCCGTCAGAAAACCACTTCGTGCACATGTAGTAAAGATGATCGGAGGTTTGGAGCATCCGCCAGGTTTCCAAGAGATCCGCATCGCCCCTGAGGCGGACCGTTTCCTCGAGACCGTAGAGGGCGCGGGCCGCGTCCTGCTGCATGGCGTTTCCAAGCCAGGCCGTCGTGTCCCGCTCTTCGTCCGCCCAGGAGATGAATTCCGGGCAGTCGATCTCTCCGGCCGGTTCATTAGTCCGGGCCGCCTCGGCGGGGGTCTTGAATGAGAAATCCTTCCTGGCGAGGACCTCGCCCGGAAGGGCCTTCAGGAAATCAAAAATCCCCGTTTCCGTCCATTGGTGCTCGCCGAAGGTCTCGTAGTCCATGAAGAGGTTGATGACCGTTTCTGCCTCCCAGCTCTGGTGGAGCCATTGGCTGTATTTCCCCACCGTCAGGGGGTATTCGGCCCATTGCTGGTCGGAAAAACGGAAGGCCACATCGTCCGAGAGGCGGTAATTCCTGAGGAGCAGCTTCAAATTCCGGCAGACGGCGGGGCGATAGACCCGGTCGGGACTTCGCCCGCCGAGGATCTTTTCGGCCCCCTCGGCCAGGATGACCTCGTAGCCCATGGCCTCGGCCGCCGCGGCCAGATCGTTGTTGTAGATCAACTCCGTGTTGCGGAAAGTACGGCCGTCCTGGCCAAAGAGACGCTGGATCCGCCTGCGGTGGAGGAGAACCTGCTCCCCGAACTCCGTGGGGGAGAAGGGAAAGGCCAGGGAGTGGCCGTCCGTCTCGTTGAGAAACTCCACACAGCCCGTTGCGGCGAGCTTTTGGAAACTCTCCAGGACATCCGGACGGTGCCGTTCCATCTGGTCGAGGACCACTCCGGAGAGGGAAAAGGCGATCCGGAAAGCGTTCCCGTATCGTCCGATCAGCTCGAGGAGCGCCTCGTTCGCCGGAAGGTAACATTTCCGGGCGACTCTTTCCAGAATCCGGCGGTTTTCCCCTTCATCCTCGTAGTCGTGGGCATGACCCATATCGAATACGGAGTATCGCCTCAGGCGGCGGGGCTGGTGAACCTGAAAATAGAGACAGACGCTGGGCATGCCTTTTCTTTCCTTCTGTGTTACGGCCTGTCGGGGGCCGCGGCAGAGGCAGTCTCCCGGTACACCTCCGCGATCCGCTGCGCGGCCGTATCCCAGCGGATCTTGCGGAGCTCCTCGCGGGCCTCGCGGACCATCTCGCTAGCCAGGACCGGGTACTTCAGGACGGCGATGATCTTGGATGCGATCTCCCGGACGTCCCAAAAGTCGACCCTCAGGGCATGCCGGAGGATTTCGGCGACACCCGATTGGCGGGAGATGATCACCGGGACGTCGTAGAGCATCGCTTCGAGGGGGGAGATGCCGAAGGGTTCGGAGACGCTCGGCATGACGTACAGATCGCTCAGGGAAAAGATCCGCTCGAGCTCCTCCCCCTGCAGAAACCCCGTGAAGTGGACCCGGCTGCCGATCCCCAGCTCGCCGACCCGCTC
>CAYOGU010000267.1:0-5173 GCA_964403345.1 uncultured Syntrophus sp.
ATCTTCCTCCTCTTCGGGGGGATGGGCGTTTTCGACGCGATCAACCACATCTTCTGCGCCATGGCGACCGGGGGATTCTCGACGAAAGACTCGAGCATCACATGGTTCGACAGCGCTTACATCGACGGAGTCCTGGTCGTCTTCATGGTCGTCGCCGGCATGAACTTCACCCTCCACTACCAGCTCCTGACCGGGAATTACCGGCCCCTCCTCAAGGACAGCGAGGCTCGTTTCTTCCTCGGCACGATCCTCGTGGCCACGATCCTGATCACCGTGGACCTGCGCCTGAACATCCTCACGGATCTCGGCCGGGCCTTCCGCCTGGCTATCTTCCAGGTTTCCTCGATCATCACGACGACCGGCTTCGTCACGGACAATTATGCCAAGTGGCCTGCTTTCTCCCAGGCTATCCTGCTCCTTCTGATGTTCATCGGCGGCTCGGCGGGCTCCACCGGCGGGGCAATCAAATGCGTCCGGATACTCCTGGTCCTCAAGCGCGCCTACCGGGAGCTCTACCATCTGGTCCACCCCCATTCCATCACCCAGGTCAAACTGGCCGGCCAGACCGTCTCTCAGGATATCATGAAGAGCGTCCTGGGGTTCTTCGTCCTGTACCTTTCTGTTGCGATCCTGGCGACGCTGGCCCTGACGGCGCTCGGCCTCGACCTGATCACTTCCTTCGCCGGCGTGGCCGCGACCCTTGGCAACGTCGGCCCGGCCCTGGGGCTCTTTCACCCGGCCACGACATTCGCCGAGGCCCCGGTCCTGGGCAAGTGGATCATGTCGTTCTGCATGATGATCGGCCGCCTGGAGATCTACACCGTCATGGTCCTGCTGATCCCGGAATTCTGGAAAAAATAGGCATGGCGCCCTCAAAAATGGCATTGAATCGGCCAGCCCGATGTGCTACGACATGCGCCGATGCCTTTGAAATGAAAAGGGAGTGACGGATGGAAGCAAAATACAACCCTGCGGAGATCGAAGAGAAGTGGCAGAAGCACTGGGAGGAGAAGCAGGTCTTCAAGGTCACGGAGGACCCGGGCAAGAAGAAATACTACCTCCTGGAGATGTTCCCATACCCCTCCGGCCGGATCCATATCGGCCATGTGCGGAACTACACCATCGGCGACGTCGTCGCCCGGTACAAGCGGATGAAGGGGTTCAACGTCCTTCATCCCATGGGCTGGGACGCCTTCGGGATGCCTGCCGAGAACGCCGCCATCGAACGGGGCATCCACCCCTCAGTCTGGACCCACGACAACATCGACAACATGAAGCGCCAGCTCAAGCGGATGGGCTTCAGCTACGATTGGGACCGCGAGGTCGCCACCTGCGAGCCGGAGTACTACAAGTGGGAGCAGCTCTTCTTCCTCTGGATGTACGAGAAGGGGCTCGCCTACAAGAAGAGCTCCACGGTGAACTGGTGCCCCAAGTGCCAGACGGTCCTAGCCAACGAGCAGGTCGAGGCGGGCCTCTGCTGGCGGTGCGGATCCGAGGTCGGCGAGGAATACCTGAACCAGTGGTTCTTCCGGATCACCGCCTACGTCGACGAGCTCCTGGAGTACTGCGACAAACTCCCCGGCTGGCCCGAGCGGGTCCTCACGATGCAGAAGAACTGGATCGGGAAGAGTTACGGATGCGAGGCCTCCTTCCCGATGGCCGACGGCAAGGGCGACATCAAGGTTTTCACGACCCGCCAGGACACCATCTACGGGGCCACCTTCATGCTCGTCGCCGCCGAGCACCCCCTGGTCATGGAGCTCTCCCGGGGAAAGGCCTGCGAGGGGGCTGTCCGGGAGTTCGTTGAGAAGATCAAGAAGCAGGACAAGAAGATGCGGACCTCCGAGTACTACGAGAAGGAAGGCGTCTTCCTCGACACCTACTGCCTGAACCCTGTCACCGGGCGGAAGATGCCCATTTACGCGGCCAACTTCGTCCTGGCCGACTACGGGACCGGCTGCGTCATGGCCGTCCCCACCCACGACCAGCGGGACTTCGAGTTCGCCAAGAAGTACGACCTGCCCCTGATCGTGGTGATCCAGCCCCACGACCGGGCCCTGAACGTCAAAACCATGACCGAGGCCTACACCGAGGAGGGAATCCTGGTCAACTCCGGCCCCTTCGACGGAATGGAAAACATGAAGGCCCTCGAGGCGATCGCGGCGCACCTGGAGTCCCTGGGCCGCGGGAAGAAGACCATCCAGTACCGCCTGCGGGACTGGGGGATCTCCCGCCAGCGCTACTGGGGGGCGCCCATCCCGATGGTAATCTGCGAGACCTGCGGGACCGTCCCGGTCCCGGAAAAGGACCTCCCCGTGATCCTGCCCCGCGACGTGGAACTGACCGGCGAGGGGGGATCGCCGCTGGCCAAGTATGCCCCATTTGTAGAGACGACCTGCCCGAAGTGCGGAAAGCCCGCCCGGCGCGAGACGGACACGATGGACACCTTCGTGGAGTCCTCCTGGTATTTCGACCGCTTCTGCTCGGCCCACCATGACGTCAAACCCGGCCTGGACCGGGCCAAGCTCGACTACTGGATGCCGGTGGACCAGTACATCGGCGGGATCGAACATGCGATCCTCCACCTGCTCTACGCCCGGTTCTACACCAAGATGCTCCGGGACTTCGGCGTCGTGGGTTGCGACGAGCCTTTCACGAACCTCCTTACACAGGGAATGGTCTGCAAGGAGACGATGCGCTGCCAAGAGCACGGATACCTCTTCCCGGAAGAGGCCCGGGATGGGAAGTGCGTCCAGTGCGGGCGGGAGGTGGTCATCGGCAAGACGGAGAAGATGTCCAAGTCCCTCAAAAACGTCGTGGACCCCGACTACCTCGTCCAAGCCTACGGCGCCGACACGGCCCGAATCTTCTGCCTCTTCGCCTCGCCGCCGGAGAAGGACCTCGAATGGAGCGACCAGGGCGTCGACGGCTCCTACCGATTCCTCTGCCGGATCTGGCGGATCGTTCTGGACTATTTCGAGGACATCCGCGAGGTACCCGCTTTCAGCGGCACGGAAGCCCTGGAGGGCGACCTCAAGGCCCTGAGACGCAAGACCCACCAGACGATCCGGAAGGTCACTTCCGACATCGAGGACCGTTTCCACTTCAACACGGCAATCAGCGCCGTGATGGAGCTCCTCAATGTCCTCTACCAGTTTCCACGGCCTGCGGCCGGGGACAGGCAGGCCTTCGGCGTTGTCCGCGAGACTGTGGAGACCATCCTCCTTCTGATGGCCCCGATCGTCCCCCATATTGCCGAGGAGCTCTGGATGCTCATCGGCCGGCGGGAGGCCCTGGCCGATATGGCCTGGCCGTGCTTCGACCCGGCGATCGCCTCGGAGGAGACCATCACGATCGTGATCCAGATCAACGGCAAGGTACGCAGCAGGATCACCGTCCCGGCTGACGAGGAGGAGGAATCCATCAAGGCCCAGGCCCTGGCCGACGAGAAGATCGCGCGCCAGATCGCAGGCAAGAAGATAGTTAAGGAGATTTACGTCCCGAAGAAGCTGGTGAACATCGTGGTCCGGGAGTGATGCCAGTGATGCCGTAGACATTCCGAGGAAACCGGCGGGAGGCCCCATGCCGGTCCCGTTAAAAGGGAGAGAAGAGGTCAACCATGGAGAATCGGATCAGGGATCGTCGGAGAGCAACCCTTCGTTGGGCCTGCGCAGGAGTGTTCGTTTTGTTGCTGGCCGGCTGCGGCTACAACTTCGCCGGCCGGGGAGGGGAGTCGGTCTTCCCAACCGTCAAAACCCTGTACGTGGAGAGCTTCATCAACAAGACCAGCGAGGCCAATCTTGACAACATCTTCCGCACGGCCTTCAACAGCGAGATCGTCCAGAACGGACGTTTCAAACTGGCCGGCAGCATGGAGGAAGCGGACGCAGTTCTGCGGGGGACCATCCAGGCGCTGGTCGCCGCCCCCATCGCCTACAAGCCCTCCAATCTCGCCGCCGAGGACCGGATCACGGTCGTCATGGACCTGAGTCTCGAAGACGGCAAGAGTGCCAAGCCCCTCTGGTCAAGCTACGGATTCACGATGACCGGGGACTATGCCATCACCTCGGTAGGGGTCACGGAGGTCAGCCGCAGAAACGCCCTCGTCAAGTTGGGCAGCGATAGCGCCGAGAAGGCCTATCGCCTGATGATGTCCGATTTTTGAGTGGAGGGTTAGGCCTTCAGGGTGTTGACCCGCTTGGTCAGCCGGGATATCTTGCGGGAGGCGTTCTTCCTGTGCAAGGTGCCCTTCGCGCCCGCCTTGGCAATCTGGGGGATCACCTTGGACAGGGCGGCCTTTGCGGCCTCCGGGTCCTTCCCTTCGACGGCCGTCAGAACGGTCTTGACGCCGGTCTTGATGCTGGACTTCGCGGCGGTATTGCGGCTGCGGTGACGCTCGGCCTGCCTGCTTCTCTTGATCGCTGATTGATGTGTTGCCAAAAAACATCCTCCTTCCAATCGGTTTGAATCGATCGTTTTGTGTATCCGAATTCCCCGTTTCTGTCAAGATGAAAATGTCGGGCCCGAGGGGAGGAGCTTGTTCGGAACAGACTCCTTGAGGGCCGGGGCTTCCTTCATCCTTTGATGCGGGAAGCGCTGAATACACCCATCAACAGAAGGATGCCCGCCCCAAAGAAGGCAAGGGTGTAACTTTGGGTTACATCAAAGATGTAACCGGCGGAAAGAGGGCCAAGGGAGGATACCATGTTGACCACTCCCGCTACGAGTGCATAGATAACGCTCATCGAAGCCACCCCAAAGCACTGAACCGTCAGCGCCGGCACCTGCGGAATGTCTCCTCCGAAGGCTAGGCCGGAAAGGATAGCGAACACAAAAAATGCCGCATTCGATGTGACAAACGGCAGCGCGAACAGGCAACCACCCATAGTGATCAAACAGATTATCATTGAGCGTTGAGCGCCTATTCTGTCCTGAACAAATCCCATCAGGATCCGTCCCAAGATGCTGCTGCCCCCAATCATCGACAAAGCCATCGCAGCCACAAAAGGTGAGATCCCCATATCTGTGGCGTGTAGTGCGATGTGAACCACAATGACCCTTGCGGTAATCTGAGCAGTGCTTGATGCAGCAATGATAAATATGATTGGGAATTAGTCCCATTTTGGCAGTAAATCACAGAGGTAATTGGCGACGTTGTCAAAGATATCGGAGT
>CAYOGU010000268.1:0-5157 GCA_964403345.1 uncultured Syntrophus sp.
GATCTTGTCCGTGACGTCCAGGTCGATCACCTCGGGGCTCGCCCCCTTGAGCGTGGTGTGAACGGTGACGATCGGGAAATCGACCTTGGGAAAGAGATCCACGCCGATCTCGGGGTAGCTGACCGCCCCGAGGACGACCAGGGCCATGATGACCATGGTGGCGAAGACCGGCCTTTTGACCGAAGTATCAGCGAGCCACATGGACCAGCACCCCTTCCATCAGATTGTTCTGGCCGACGACCACCACGGTCTCCTGGTCCTTCACCCCTTCGACGATCTCCATGAATTCGCCGTATTTTCGGCCGATCTTCACCTTCCGTTCCTTGGCCCGGTTTCCTTCGACCACGAAAAGTTTGGTCGTGGAGTTATCGTACTGCAGGGCGTTGACCGGGACGATCACGGTATCGCGCGGGGGGCCCGTGAAGAGCGTCACGCGGCAGAAGAGCCCCGGCCTGAGGCTCCGATCGGGATTGGCCACGAGGGCCTCGGACTGGAGCGAACGGGTTTTTTCCTCGAGGCTCGGATAGATCGTCCTGACCCGGCCGCGGAACTCGCGCCCCGGAAAGGCGTCCACCGTAAAGGCGACATCCTGATCCGCCCGAAGCCCCCCGACGTCCTTCTCTGAAACGGAGAAGAGGAGCTTCAACAGGTCGGTCCGGATGATGGAAACGAGGAAGGTGCCGTTGCGGATATAATCGCCCACCGCCACCTTCTTCTCTTTGACGGTTCCCGTCATGGGGGCGAAAATGCGGGTCTTGCCCAGTCTCTCATTCGCCAAATCGAGACCTGCCCTGGCCTTCGCCACATCCCCCGCGGCCACGGCGAGGCGGGCGACGATGTCGTCGAACTGCTGTTTGGTGACCAGTTCCTCCCGGTAGAGGGCCTCCTTGCGTCGATGTTCCTGCTGGGCGTTGGCGAGGGCCGCTTCCGCCTGTTTCAGTACCGCCGACGCCTGTTCGACGGCCAACTGGTAATCGGTCTCCTTGATCTCGGCGATGGGTTGGCCCTGGGATACGGGCGAGCCTTCATCGACGCGGATGGACTTGAGGATCCCGTCCAATTCGGAGCTGACGGTGACCGAATCGTAGGGGTTGAGGGTCCCGATCGACTCGACAAAGGGCCTGAGGGAACGGCTTTCCGCCTTCTGGACCCGGACATTGATGGCCCGCTCCTTCACGACTTTCTGCTCGCTCTTGCTGCATCCGGTGGCCCCTGTCAGGACCGCGGCGCACAGCATGAACACCGCGATCACAGCGCCCGGCCTGATCCTCCGCCGGACCGGTCTCGTATCCCCAGTTAAAGACGCCATTTCTGACCGCATGCACAACTCCTTCTCCCCAGTTGATATGGACCCCGGCCGTATCCCCCAGCCCCCGGCAGGCCGAACTTTTTCCCTACGGTTTGGATTCCTCCGCCGCCAGCAACGTCCCAGTTGCCTTTTTCATCTTCAGTTGGGCAAGCCGGTAGCTGTAAAGGGCCGACGCCGCCTTCCTCTCCGCGGATACCAGAAGGGTGTTGGCATCCAGGACATCGAGACTGGTGGAAAGGCCGAACTCGAACTGCCTGGCCACGGCGTTGTAGTTGTCCCGCGCAAAGGCAAGCTGATCGTTGAGAAACTGGAGGATCCCCTTCTGGGTCGCCAGGTCCAGATAGGCGCTCTGCACCTCAATGTCGATCCCCTTCTTGTAATCCTCGTACTGGAGCACCGCCTGCCGTTCCCGGGCCTTCGCCTCGGACAACTCGGCCTTCCGGAGCCCCCCCTCGAAGAATGGGAAGTTCAGGGCCACCCCGCCGTAGATGCTCTCGCGGTTCAGGCTCGACGTTCCAGGCGATTGATCGGATCCCGTATAGACCCCGGAAAGGGATACGGTAGGCCAGAACGCCCCTTCCGCATATTTGATCTGCCCGGCAGCGATCTGCTTCTGGACCTCCAGGCTCTTAAGGTCCGCCCGCGCGGCGAAAGCCTGCTCCCTGAAGCGGTCCACCGCCTGGAGCTCCGTTTCCGCCATCGGGGTCTCCCGGAGGCTGAACGTCCCTTTGATCCCGACATTGCTTGCCAGGACCGCCGTCGCCAGATCCAGGGCGTTGAGGGCCTGAAGGCGGTCCGATTTCGCCCCGGAGAGTTCCCCCTCGGCACGAAGGAGGACCGTCTTGGTCACCTCGCCGATCCGGAGCCGTTTCTCCGTGGCTTCGCGGTACTTCTGGAGACGATCCAGGTTGGAATCGGCGATATCCAGGTTCTTGCGCGCCATCAGGACGTTGTAGTAGGCCGCCGCCACATAACGAAGGAGGTAGTCCTCGCGGACGGCCCTCAGATCGTACCGGCTCTTGGTGATCCCCTGGCGGGAGATCTCCAGGGCCGTCAGTTCGCGGCCGTTCGTGGAGAGGGTCTCGTCGAGACGGACCCCCCAGGATGAGGCCGATTCGGGTTGGGTAAGGCTTCCCGCCGAGTTATACCTTTTCTCCGAATACTGGGTGAGACCGCCTGTGGCCGTCATTCGGGGCAGAAGATAGGACAGGGCCTTCTCCCGCCCGATCTCGGAGATCGAGAGGTTCTCCTCGGCCACCTTGAGCTTTTCCGAACGGGCCAGCGCGATCCGGTAGAGGTCCTCCAGGGAATACTCCTCGGCGGACAGATTGACCGGCACCGACAGCAGAAGGACCGCGACGGCCGCCAGGACAGAGATACGCTTTTTCATCACCGCTCCTTATCGAATCGAACCTTTCTTTCCCCCATCTTGAGCCTGCATCCCCTCCGTATGGACAATGCGACAACCAGGACGGCCATCGCGACAAGGATCAAGGCCCTAAGCACGATCATGCGTCCTTACTCCTTCCAGAAAGACGCGCGCGACAAAGGGAACCAGATCCACGAGGGAGGTCCCGTCCCGAACGGTCAACCATCGGATGACACAGGACCGGACGATCCCCTTCAGGGCGACGGCCATCATCTTAGGGTCCATCTCCATGAAAATCCCACGACGGACCCCTTCGCGCATCACCCCTTCGACGAAGGCGATGTGGTCCGTGTAATCGGCCATCATCCGCTTTCGGAGTTCCAAAGCCCGCTCGGAGGGAGGAAGAAAGTCCTCCTGGACGAAGAGCCCGTAGAAGTCGGCATTGTCCTCGATGAAGGCGAACTGCGACTCGATCATGACCTCGATCTTTCGGATGCTGTCCGCCTCCCCGGCCACCGCCTCCTGGACCCTTCTGTACATCAGGACCAGTTTTTCGGTGAGCATCTCGATATAGAGCTGATCCTTGCTCTCGAAGAACTGATAGAGGGTCCCGATGGCAAATCCGGACGCCGCAGCGATCTCGGCCACGGTGGTACGGTGGAATCCCTTGGCGGCAAAGATCGTCAAGGCCTGATCCAAGATCTCCGCCCGTCTCAGACTGAATTCCCTTGCCTTGCGCTCCGCCTTTTTCATTTCCTGTTATAATTCGAGTGATGAAGGGCCGTTCATTTTCCGAACGGCTGCTCACATTGCTTATAAAAGGGGATTTTGTCAAGTGAAAAAAGACGGTCCGCAGACGGTGGACCGGCATGATGCGTCCGGTCACGGGCGGTGTAGATCCGGCGATGGACGGAAAAGGGGTTTCATCCTGTCAACGCGGGTGACGGCGCCCGCCTGCGAGAAAAACATTGTCCCCTTCGGCCGGGTGCGGTATAGGATCGGCCTGGCGGTGCCTGAACCCGCCCGAATCCCGATGGAGGTCGATCCATGAAGGTCATCTTTCTGGGCACCAACGGCTGGTACGACACGGAAGCGGGAAACACCGTATGCACTCTGATCCGTACGGAGTCCTACGACATCGTTCTGGACGCCGGCAACGGCATCCACCGCCTGGAAGGTCTCCTGGATGGCGCCAAGCCGGCCTACTTGCTGCTCAGCCATTTCCACGTGGACCACATCGAGGGCTTTCATATCCTGATGAAACTCCCCTTTTCACGGGGGCTTCTCATCTGCGGTCCGGAGGGGAGCCGTCAGGTCCTGGGGACCTTCATCAACGCCCCCTTCACGGCGCCGCTGTCCGCCCTCCCCTATCCGGCAGGGATCATCGAGATGCCAGCCGAAGCCGCCACCCTGCCCTTCCCGGTGGAGGCCTTCCCCCTCAGGCATACCTCACTCACCCTGGGCTACCGGATCCGGATCGACGGAAGGACGGTCGCCTATTGCCCGGACACGGGCTACTGCGAAAACGCCGTGGCCCTCGGCCGATCGGCCGACCTGCTGATCGCCGAATGCGCCTACAGGCCGGGGCAGACCTCCGAAGTCTGGCCCCACCTCAATCCGGAAACCGCGGCCAGGATCGCCACCGAGGCCGGGGCCAAAAGGCTCGTCCTGACCCACTATGACGCAGGGCTTTACCGGGGCATCGCCGAACGGCAGGAGGCGGGGTCCGTGGCAGCGGCGATCTTTCCCGCCGCAACCGCGGCCACGGACGGCCTGGAGATCTCCCTCTAGTCGAGCAGGTCCCGGAGCACGGGGATCTGCAGGTCCATCGCCCGCTTCCCCTCTTCGATCGATTCCTCGGCCCGGTTGAAATCCATCAGGCCGATGTGGGCAAGTTTCGGCACGACCAGGATGTCGGGCGGCTCCACCGTAAGGCGCTGCCGGGTGATCCGGTCCTGCATGATCTTCACGGAAGTCGCCATCACATCGAAGATCGACGGCCCCCTTCCCGACTGCTCCTGAAAGAGGTTCTTGAAAGAGGCGAGATTCCCCTGCTGGGACACCTGATTCAGAAAGGCCTGCCAGCGGCTCTGAACCCGCTGGTTCTCCCCGTTGCGGCCGTTTCGGGGCGGATCGGCCATCCGGCGGAGACGGGGTTTCCCCATGATGTCCGAGTTCAGATTGACCGCTATGACGATGTCCGCGCCCATTGCCCGCGAGAGCGACACGGGGACGGGATTGACCAAACCGCCATCCACGAGCCACTGGCCGTTGCGCTGACAGGGGGTGAAGATCCCCGGCAGGGAGATGCTCGCCCGGATCGCCTCCATGAGCGATCCCTCGCGGATCCAGACCTCCTTGCCGGTCTTCAGGTCGGTCGCGACGGCGGCAAAGGGAACCGGCAGGTCTTCGATCATCGCATCGGAGATGTTCTGGCGGAAGTAGTTGGCCATCCGCTCCCCCTCGACGAGCCCCGAGC
>CAYOGU010000269.1:0-5131 GCA_964403345.1 uncultured Syntrophus sp.
AAGATGGGGCTGGTGGACACCTCTCCGACCTTGACCGTCCCATCCCTGGCGAGAAATTCGTACTCGATCGAGTCGAGACGCGCCCCGGCGAACACGCGGCGGCTGTCGGACAGCACCCTCTCCCATTGATCGGGGGAAAAGAGGCCCAAGTCCTGGATCCGCTTTCCGGTCAGCTCCTCGGGGCGATACCCCAACACCCTCTCCACGGAAGGGGAAACCGCCAGGACCCGAAGCTCCCGATCGACGGCACAGGCCACATCATGAATGTTCTCGAAGAGTTGACGGAACCGTTCCTCGCTCTCGCGAATCGCTGTCTCGGCGCGTTTGAGGCCGGTCACGTCCCGGAAACTCCAGATCCCCGCGACGATTTCACCATCCACCCTCTGCTGCTGCAGGTCATGCTCGAAGATTCGGCCGTCCTTGAATTCGAGCGTTTCGCAACCCCCCGCCTCCGGTTTTTCGCAAATCCCCCTGGCCTTTTCCAGAAAAGAGCCGGGATCCCTCAGTCGATCCAAGACATGCTCCATCAATCGGCCGCTGTCCAGCGAGGCGGCCACGGACCCGGGAATCCGCCACAGCTTGAGAAATCTCTGATTGTATCTGGATATTTGGCCTGTCTGATCGATGACCAGGATGCCATCCGCCGTCGATTCGATCATGGCCGAAAGGAGGGAAAGGGCGTTTTGTATCACATCATCGGTGGCCTTGGATTCGGCCCTCATGTCCCGATATCCGCCCTTCACAATCCGTGAAACCATCAATATGACCAGACCTTTTTGGGATTTTCAGACTCCTACCGCAGTACAGCGACAAAAATCAAGGACTTTCTGACACTCAAACGACAATCCCATCCCGGTCGGCAGGCCGGGGCTCCATTTTTTTCACTCAAGCTATTGACCCGTCTACCGCTTCATAGTTTATATCAACATCCGTCGAGGCCTCGATGGTTAAAAACGGAAAGGGGTTCTTATGCCGAAACCAAAGAAGCGGGAGGAAAGGGACGTTGCCCCGCCCTCCCCGGAGGGAGCAAAACCCTTCACGATCTCGACCCTTGCCCGCACGGTCGGTCTGTCGAGGACGGCGCTCCTTTATTATGACCGGATCGGCCTGCTCCGGCCCTCGGGGCGGAGCAGGGCCGGATACCGCATCTACACCCCGGCGGACCGCCGCCGGCTCGAGAGGATCTGCGGTTTCCGCGAGGCGGGGCTGGCCCTGGAAGACATCCGGGCCATCCTGGCAACCGAGGGGAAACCCTCCGCCCGCGTTCTCGAAAAGCGTTTCCACGAGATCGGCCGGGAGATCCTCGCGCTGAAGGCCAAGCAGGGGCTTCTCTCCCGGATGCTCGCCGGAAAGGCCCCGACGGAAGGCCTGCCGGCGGTGGATCGCAGATTGTGGGTGGAGATGCTGCGTGCGGCGGGGATGGACAACAAGGCCATGGCCCTCTGGCACGCCGAGTTCGAGCAGCGGGCCCCCCAAGCCCACCAAGAGTTTCTGCTCTCCCTCGGCATCCCCGAAAAGGAGGCGCTTCGGATCCGGGAGTGGTCCCGGAAATCGTCCCGAGTCAAAACCAGATAGGAGTCTTTTATGAGCGAATCCATTCTGTCCGTACAGGGAGACCGGTTCACCCGGATCTCCCGCGAAACCTGGGAGGAATCCCTGGTTGCCGTTTCCGAACAGGGCAAGGCGGCCCTCGCCTTCATGACCGGCGACCACCACCTCGTCCGAAACTTCGTCGTCCGCGAGCTTCCCCGGGCCGGCGTCCCGCTTTGGCCCGAATCCATCGCGGAGCGGCTGGGTCTCCCCATCGAAAAGGTCCAGGCGATCCTGGAGGACCTGGAGAAGCACATGACCTTCCTTTTCCGGAATCGGGAGGGAGCGGTCGCCTGGGCCTATCCGGTCACGGTCGACCCCACGCCGCACCGGGTTTCCTTCAGCACCGGCGAACAGCTCTTCGCCGCCTGAGCGATCGACGCGATCGCGACGCCCTTCGTGCAAGGGCGACTACGTGGAACCCCCCTCTCGGTCCGGGTCGATTCGTCCTGCGCCCATTGCGGGACGCCCCTGGCCTTCGAGATGGACGGCGAGATGGCCTACAGGATCCTGAAGGGGAGACCGGAACCGCTGCTCTTCCACCCCTTCGTGGATTTCGCCGCGCTGCACGATCCGAGCATCATCGACGCCTTCTGACTCAAGTCCCGGTTCTTCTGTTCAGAAGAACACGCCAGGACCGCCCGCAGAGGGCAGGACCGCCCGGACGGCAATCTCTACACCCTGGAGCAGGGGGCCTTCTTCGACCGGATCGTTCAGTCCGCCCTCTTCGGCTTCGTCTAGGCCCCGCGACTGCGGCGGCCCGGGAAGGGGACCACCGTCCCCTTCCCGTCCCCTTCACCCGAGGTCCGTGCTGCACCGCTCTTTGCCCTTTGCCGGAAACCGATTTGCGGCTTGAAATCGGGAAGGGATTTGCGCTATATTTCTGCAATAAAGGCTTTTGTTTCTTTTTTTCCCATCCAGCCGGACCTCCGGCTTTGAGGACATCGCCCCATGAGACACCCCCCCCAGGATCGGCGCACCTACGACACCTTCCACATGGGTCGCTCCGGCATGGACCTCTACAGCAACGACGTCGGGGTTCCCTTTGTCCAGATCAAGAGTTTCGCCGCCTACGTGGGCGGATCCCCCACCAACATGAGCGTGGGCTGCCGCCGGCTAGGCCTGAATTCCGCCCTCCTGACCGCCTTCGGCCAGGACCCCGTCGGCGATTTCGTGGCCCACTTTCTGACCGAAGAGGGGGTGGACATCCGTTACTGCCCCCGAAAGCCCGGCCGGCATACGAGCGCGGTCGTTCTGGGGATCGAGCCGCCGGACCGGTTCCCGCTGGTCTTCTACCGGGACAACTGTGCCGACATCGCCCTGGACATCGACGACGTCCTGGCCGCTCCCCTTGCGGACTGCCGGGTCTTCCAGTTCGCCGGCACGAATCTGAGCCGGGAACCGAGCCGGAGCGCCACGCTCTACGCCGCCGAACTGGCCCGGAAGACCGGCGCCTCGGTCGTTTTCGACCTCGACTTCCGGCCCGACCAGTGGCACGACCCGCGCGCCTTTGGCGCGGCAGTCCGTTCGGCCCTCCCCAGCGTGGACATCGTCATGGGGACCCAGGACGAGATCAACGCCGCGATGCTGACCGATCCCGCCGCGATCCGGCTGACCCATTCCCAGGTCAGCGACGCCCGGGTGAGCGGGGACACGACCGAACATGCCTCGGCCCTGATGGACGGTGGTCCCGGCGTGGTCGTGGAAAAGCGCGGCGAACAGGGCTGCCGGATCCACCAACGAAATGCCGCGTCGGTGGACGTGCCGGGGTTTCCGGTGGAGGTCCAGAACATCCTGGGCGCCGGCGATGCCTTCGGGGCCGGGTTCCTCTACGGCTACGTCAAGGGCTGGGACCTCCGGAAGGCCGCCCGCCTGGGCAACGCCTGCGGCGCCATGGTGGTGACCCGCCACGGCTGTTCCATCTCCATGCCCTTCTGGGACGAGGTGACGGCCTTTGCGGAGGCGCGGGGGGGACTCTGATCGCACAGGTTCCGCGGGTGGGCCGGGGGAGACCCTCCCCGGAATCCACGGCCATATTCCCGCGGCCAGCCGCGGGCAAGGTGAGCGAGACATGGGAAACGATCTGCTGAAGCGCTTCGATCTGAGCGGAAAGGTGGCCGCCATCACCGGCGGCGGCGGGGAGCTCTGCGGGACCATGGCCCAGGTCCTGGGTTCTGCGGGGGTGAAGGTGGCCATCCTCGATATCAGCCGGGAGAAGGCCGAGGCCCGGGCGCAGGCGGTCACCGCCGCAGGCGGCACCGCGTTGGCCCTGGCCTGCGATGTCCTGGACACGGCGCAACTCAAGGACTGTTACGACCGGATCCTGGGCCTCTGGAGCACGCCCGATTTTCTGATCAACGGCGCAGGCGGAAACGACCCCCGCGGGAGCACCGATCTCGAATTCCACCCGCCGTCCGGCGCGGACAGGCCGGCGGCCAAGTCTTTCTTCGACCTGGACCCGGCGGGGTTCCGTCATGTCTTCGACCTCAACTTCATGGGGACGTTCCTGACCACCCGGGTCTTCGGCGCCGGGATGGTCGCGCGGGGCAGCGGGGCCATCGTCAACATCTCCTCCATGAGCGCCTTCATGCCCCTGACCAAGGTGGCGGCCTATTCGGCGGCCAAGGCGGCGGTGAGCAACTTCACCCGCTGGCTGGCCGTCCATTTCGCCCATACGGGCGTGCGCGTGAACGCCCTGGCCCCGGGGTTTTTCATGACCGAGCAGTTGCGGTTCCTCCACATCGACGCCAAGACGGGTCAGTTGACGCCCCGGGCCCGGCAGGTGATCGACCACACCCCCATGGGGCGTTACGGCGTGGCGGACGACCTGATCGGCGCCCTCGTCTGGCTCCTCTCCGACGCCGCCGCCTTCGTGACGGGCGTGGTGGTGCCGATCGACGGGGGATTCTCGTCCTACTCCATATAAAAGGAAAATGCCTTGGCCAACGTGATCCTGAAAAAACTGGTGAAGAAGTTCAAATCGGTGACGGCGGTCGACGACCTGTCGATCGAGATCCAGGACCGGGAATTCGCCGTCCTGGTCGGCCCCTCAGGATGCGGCAAGACCACGGCCCTCAGGATGATCGCGGGCCTGGAGACGGTCACCTCGGGCGAGATCTACATCGGCGACACCCTGGTCAACGAGATCCCCTCCAAGGACCGGGACATCGCCATGGTCTTCCAGAACTACGCCCTCTACCCGCACATGAACGTCCGGGAGAACCTGGGCTTCGGGCTGATGATCCGCAAATTCTCCAAAGCCGAGATCGAGCGGAGGGTCCAGGAGGCGGCCGACATCCTCGGCATCCAGGAGCTCCTGGAGAGGAAGCCCAAGGAGCTTTCGGGGGGCCAGCGGCAGCGCGTGGCCGTTGGGCGAGCCATCGTCCGCAAGCCCAAGGTCTTCCTCTTCGACGAGCCCCTTTCCAACCTCGACGCCAAGCTCCGGGTGGCCATGCGGGCCGAGATCAGCAAGCTCCATCGGCGCCTGGGGGCGACGATCCTCTACGTGACCCACGACCAGGTGGAGGCCATGACGATGGCC
>CAYOGU010000270.1:0-5127 GCA_964403345.1 uncultured Syntrophus sp.
GAGACAATCGCTCGCCGGCTGGAACAAGGTCCAGGAAGAGGAAAAGAACGCCAGGTCCGCAGTGGCCAAAAGGAACCAGGAAGAGGGTGCACAGCTCCTGACGGCGATCACAGGGGAGGCACCGACGCTTTCGGATACCGCCGGGGACAGGTCCAGCCTGACCCTTGCCTTGCTTGAGCCGGCCGGGACAACCAGAGGGCCGCAACCGACGCGGTATGAGGCCGTCGAGGAGCGGCAGACCTACGATTTCCTGAAGGCCGCCGAGGGAAGGCCGGAGGCAGCGGGGAAAGGGGCCGGGCCGGCCGGCGGGAAAGGCGATGCAAGCGCCCTGTCGCAACTGCAGACTCTTGCCGGAGAGAGCAGGCAGGCCGCTGCCGCGGCGAACGACGGGGCTCTTGAAGATGCCAAGGCAAAACTGGACGCAGCCTGGGACTCGGGTCAGGGAAAGACAAACCTGCCGACAGTGCCGTCCAAGAAACCGGGGAAACAAAAAACCGGGAGCACGAAGGCGGCTTCCCCTGTCAAATCCAAGGTCACCGCCGAAGCGCCGCCGCCGGCGCCGAAGGTTTCTGACCAGTCGGAAGGGGCGAAACTGTTGGCCCTTATGGAGTCAAGTCCAGCGTCCGCTTCCCCTGTCCCCTCTACCCCCGACCGGTCTTCAAGCGGCCTTCCTAAACCGCAGGGGTCGTTGCCAAGTCCCGCCGATCCCTGCCTCAGCCTCCAGAAAGACCTGGAAAGACTCGGCGCCGATGCGGAGCGGCTGAAAAAGAACCTCTCCCTGATGAACCGCTATGTCCTGTCCGCCAAAAGCCAGTTCAACCAGTGGGCCGAGGGGGCGGATCAGGCGCTCCGGGACATCGACGACTCGAAAAACAAGGTGATCGGCGATTGCCTGATCGGCCTGTCCTCCCTGCGGCTTGGCGATCACCTGGCGGCGATGGAGAAGGCCCAGGCGGATGAGCTGGGCAAGATCACGGACACGATCATCACCGCCAAGGGCGAAGATCCACTGCGGGTCGGCCGGTTGCGGGCCGCCCAGCAGATGGCCAGGGAAAACCTGAAGCGAATCCGGGACAGACAGGCGGCGCTGACGGCCCAGGACGCCGCCGTCTTCGCGAGCGACATGGACGCCGTCTACTCGAAGGGCGGCCAATACATCATCTCCGCCGAAGGCCTCAAGGAGCAGATCATCAACGCCTCCGTGGCCGTCCTCTCCCTGGATACCTTCAAGAAGTACAGCAACGCCGTCAACCCCTTTGTCAAGTGGTGGAACACCATGAAGTGCGGCGAGGATCTGATCGACCTTGTCTCGTCCCTCTCCCTTCATCTCCTGGACGTGCAGGCCAGCAGGGAGCTTGCCAAGAACCAGGACGTCTATCTCAAGGCGATGGCCGAGCAGGGCCGAAAGTTGAAGGACGACATCGACCAGATCAAGAAGATTAATGGACAGATCTTACAATCCTGCAGACCGCAAGCCCCCCCTCTCGGAGCAGACAATCCGGTTACGGGAAGAAAGTGAAAATCCCATGAAATCGATCAGGACCATCCTGTGGTCAATGGCGATCCTCTTTACTCTGTTTACCCCGGTGTCGACCGCTGAAGCGCAGCGCATCGCCGTCCGTCCGGCCGTTCAGCCCCCCGACCCCGTCTGGGATTCGGGCAAGGAACTGTTCGACAAGGGGGATTTCGCCAAGGCGATCGAGATCTGGACCAACCAGCTCAACTCGGCCCCCCAGGGGCTGCAGGGGGGGACAACGGCCGAGAGACCCTTCCTGCTGAGCATTGCCTATTTCAGAGCCGGCCAGTACGAAAGGGCCGCCGAATGGGGGAAAAGGGCCCTTCCGATCGCCGAAGCGGCGGAGAAAGGCCTGGCGGGCCAGCGCCCGACGTCGCAGATCCAGGCGATCCGGTTGGCCCTCACAAGCGGAGTCCCCGGCAACAGGACCGATTGCCTCCAGGTCATCTGGCGGTCCTATCTGAAGATGAACCAGTTTCCACTGGTGCTCAAACTCTTTCGGGACGCCATCGACAAAAACCCGAACGACGAGTTGCTGTTCAGGCTTCTGTCCCAGGCGGCCCTGGAGGCCGGACATCCCGAAGAGGCCCTCGCCCCGGTAAAAAGGGCGGTGGAGTTGAATGCGGCCAATCCCTTCAACCATATCGCCCTCGGGCAGGCCTATCATGCCCAAAGGCAATACGAGGAGGCTCTCAAGGCCTTTAGGGCGGCATTGACGCTCAATCCCGGCATGGTCCATGTCCATGCCCTGATGGGGCGGGTTTACCTGGAGGGTATGGATTTGCAGAAGGCGGCGGCGGCCTTCACCAGGGCCATCCCCGCCCCTGCCGGAACGGGTCCAGAGAGCCTTAGCCTGAATCTCTGCAATTACTACCTGGGCCGCTACGACGAGGTCCTGGCCAGCACGGGCAAGCTGACCTCTCTGGGGCAGGAGCCCTCAACGGCGCCGGGCTGGCTCGGGGTGCAATCGCTGGACATCGACGCGGCAACGGCGAAGGCCCTGCAGATCGGTGAGATAGAGGGGACCGTTGTCATATTTCCGGTCGTAAACGGACCCGCGGAAAAGGCGGGCATCCGAAGAGGCGACCTGATCATCTCCGTCAACGGACTGCGGGTCAGGAACGTCGGGGAGCTTACCGAGCGGATCAGGGGTGTGGGCCGGGGCGGTGCGATCCAGGTCGGCCTCTTCCGCATGGGAAAGCCCCTCGAACTGACGGTGACGGCCGGGACGCCGCCCACGCTGGAAGAATTCATGAACCTGCTTTCCCCGGAAGCAGGAAGGGCGGCGGCTTTCGCCCTCCGCGGGCTGGCCGCGAGGGCAAAGGGCAATGTTGACGAAGGGGATAGGCTCGCCGAGCAAGCCCTCCAATCCCTCAAGACCTTTGACCTGGCCATTCTTGCAGCGGGCCTTTCCAAACTCGACCGCGACCATCCCGAAGCCGCCAGAAAGATCCTCGAGTCCATGAGGACCGATGCGATGTCCGTGGCGGTCCTCCACGGACAGGTTGCCCAAGCCGCCGCCTGGCTGAAGGAGGGCAACGTGGAGAAGGCCCGTGAAGCCTATCTCCGGGTGGACATCCCGGTAAAACCCGAATGGAAGCCCCTCTGGGACGACCGCCAGGCCTTCCTAAAAGCGATGCGGCCCAGGGTGCTGGATTGCATCAAGAACGCCGTCGATTTCGAGAAAAAGGGCAGGCTTCGGGAAGCCCTCGACGCCGTTGCCTGGGCCTCCCTCTTTGCTGCCGATGAAAAGGAGGCCGGGGAGATGAGGAACGCCCTGTTTGCCTTGGCCCGGAAGATGAAGACGCCGCCGGCCCTTTCGGACGAGGCCAGGAATCACTTCGTGAGGGGAAAACTCCTGCTCAAGGACGGAGATCTGAACGGGGCGCTCAGGGAGTTTCGCTTTGCCCTGGCCTTGGCCCCCTATTCTGAGGAGCTTTACTTCAACACGGCCCTCATCTGCGAGAAACTGAAGGCCTATGGGGAAGCGGTCCGCCACATGAGGATCTTTGTGCAGTTCTCGTCGGATGAAAAAATGGCCGGGACGGGGAAGGACAGGATCAGCGAATGGGAACTCCTACTGGAAAAGGCGGCCAGGGATCAGGCCGCTTCACCAGGGTAAAACCTCACCCCGTACGCACGAGCCTTTCTCTGGTCCGCCCTAGAGCCAGATGGAGCCAGAAGCGGCCGTCATCGCTGAGGTTATCGGCATTCTTCCGATTTTTTATGTTGGCAAGGCGGTGCCTAAAAAGTGGGCGCCCTTCGCGGGCATTGCGGTTCTCCAGAGACCCTTTGCGGAACGCCGGCGGCTCCGTGCGAGAAGCTCTCCGGTTCCTTCCAGGCTCTCGATCTTAGCTGTGCTCCCGGGTCTTGCGGAACTCCACGTCGGGCCACTCCTCCATGGTGAAACCTAGGCGCCACTCGCTGGCGGCCAGGTAGGTCAGGTGGCCGTCGGCGTCCCAGGCGAGGTTCGCCTGGCACTTCTTCTCGAAGTCCGCGAACCGCTTCCTGTCCGGACAGGCCACCCAGCGGGCCGCGGCGAATTCGACCGGCTCGTAGGAGGCCTCCACTCCGTATTCGGTCTTGAGGCGGGCCATAGTCACGTCGAACTGGAGGACCCCCACGGCCCCGAGGATGTAGTCGTTGGAGATCAGCGGCCGGAAGACCTGGACCGCCCCCTCCTCGGAGAGCTGGGTGAGGCCCTTCTGGAGCTGCTTGATCTTGAGGGAGTTCTTGATCCGGACCCGCCGGAAGTGCTCGGGAGCGAAGTTCGGGATCCCGGTGAACTGGAGCAGCTCCCCTTCGGTGAAGGTGTCGCCGATCTGGATCGTCCCGTGGTTGTGGATCCCGATGATGTCGCCCGGCCAGGCCTCCTCCACGTTGGTGCGGTCCTGGGCCATGAAGATCGTGGCGTTGGACAGGACGATCTCCCGTCCGATCCGGTGGTGGACCACCTTCATCCCCCGGGTGAACTTGCCCGAGCAGATCCGGAAGAAGGCGATCCGGTCCCGGTGGGCCAGATCCATGTTCGCCTGGATCTTGAAGACGAACCCCGAGAAGGCCTCCTCCATGGGGGAGACCATGCGTGTGGCTGTGGGGCGCTCCCCCGGGGCCGGGGCCATCTCCACGAAGGCGTCCAGGAGCTCCCGGACGCCGAAGTTGTTGATCGCGCTCCCGAAGAAGACCGGGGTCTGGTTCCCCTTGAGGTACTGGCCGTGGTCGAAGGGGCTCGATGCCCCCTCGATCAGGGCGATCTCCTCCCGGAGTTGCTGGGCCTGGCTTCCCAGGAGCTCGTCGAGACGGGAATCCTCGAGGTCCGTGATCACGATTCCCTTTTCCTTGCGGCTGTCCTTCCCGGGTGTGAAGAGGTGGAGCGACTGATTGTAGAGGTTGTAGACTCCCTTGAAGTCCTTGCCCATCCCGATCGGCCAGGACAGGGGGGCGCACTCGATCTGGAGTTTGTCCTCGATGTTGGCCAGGATGTCCATCGGCCCCATCCCGTCCCGGTCGAGCTTGTTGATGAAGGTCATGATGGGGGTGTTGCGCATCCGGCAGACCTCCATGAGCTTCTCGGTCTGGGGCTCGACCCCCTTGCCGCTGTCGATGACCAT
>CAYOGU010000271.1:0-5126 GCA_964403345.1 uncultured Syntrophus sp.
CCCTGTCGGTCCTTCTGGCCTTCGGTTTTTCAGGACTGGTCGGGCTTTTCTTCGGCTTCTACCCCGCCTACAAGGCCTCCCTCCTCAACCCCATCGACGCGCTGCGCTACGAGTGACCCTTCCGGTGATTCGAAAAATCGGCCCTTTTCGGCGATAATTCGTTTGCATTCTTGCCGGACGGCGGCTATCATGGCGCCCAGATCACACCGTTCCCTTGTTTTCTGAGAGCTGACCCAGGATCGTGCGGATGAGCCGGAGGAGGGAGAGGATGGGGATACCCCTGCGTGTCTTGAGCATCGAGGCTTCGGAAGACGAGACCCGGTTGCTGATTCACGAGCTGACAGAAGGGGGCTTCACCCCCGTCCACGAACGGGTCCAGACCGCCGAGGCCCTCCGGGCCGCACTCAAAGAAAAGCCCTGGGACGTCCTCCTGTGCGACGACCGCCTTCCCTCTCTGGACTGTCTGGATGCCCTCGCCCTCCTGGCGGAGGCCCGGTCCGACATCCCCTTCATCGTCGTTTCCGAAGCGATCGGCCATGAGATGGCTGTCACGGCCATGAGGCGGGGCGCCTGCGACTGCATCCTCAAGGAGATGCGGGGGCTCCTCGCCCCGGTGGTCGAGCGGGCGTTGCGGGAGTCGGCCATGCGCCGGGCCCGGGTGGAGGCGGAGAGCAACCTCAAGGAGAGCCGCGAGAAGCTGCAGAAGATGCTGGGGGCTACGGTCCAGGCCATGGCCCTGGCGATGGAGACCCGGGACCCCTATACGGCCGGCCATCAGCGGCGGGTTTCGGATCTGGCCCGTTCGATCGCCCAGGAGATGGGGATCTCCCCGGAAGGGGTCTACGGCATCCGGACGGCCGGCCTCATCCACGACATCGGCAAGATCTCCGTTCCCGCCGAGACGCTCAGCAGACCGGTCAGGCTGCCGGACGTCGAAATCAATCTCATCCGGATCCACCCCCAGGTCGGTTTCGATATTCTGAAAGACATCGAATTCCCCTGGGCGATCGGCCCGATCATCCTGCAGCACCACGAGCGGATGGACGGCTCCGGATACCCGCAGGGGCTCAAGGGCGATGATGTCTGCCTAGAGGCGAAGATCCTGGCGGTGGCCGACGTGGTGGAGGCGATGGCCTCCCACCGGCCCTACCGGCCGGGCCTGGGCCTGGAGTCCGCCCTCGACGAGATTGCCGCGAACCGGGGAAGGCTCTACGAGGCTGGCGCTGTCGATGCCTGCCTGAGGATCTTCACGGCCGGTTACGAACTGCCCACCCATTAATCCCCGGTCAGAAGACCGCGAGGGCCGAAGCGGTCCCGAGGCCCTAACGGTGCTGACGGTGCCGCAGGAAGGCCAGAACCTCCTCTAACGGGCGTCCGTTGAGCAGATGTCCCGGCGTGCACCAGGCGCGGCGGGCCACGCCGATCCCGAAGCGCATCAGGCCGAGCTGGTCCGCATGGTGGGCGTCCGTCCCCAGGGCGAGAAGCGCCCCCTGTTCCTGAGCCCGCCGCGCGTGGAGGTCCTTCAGATCGAGGCGGTCGGGCATGGCGTTGATCTCCAGGGCCGTGAGGTGGTCCGCCGCCGCCCGGATGAGGCGTTCAACGTTCACGGCGGCGGGTTCGCGCCTGCCGATAAGGCGCCCCGTGGGGTGGGCGATGATGTCGACGTGAGGGTTTTCGACGGCCCGGATGAGACGGGCCGTCATCCGGGATTCGTCCTGCTGCAGCGACGAATGGACCGAGGCGATGACAATGTCGAGGCCCGCGAGGAGTTCGTCGGGCAGATCGAGCGTCCCATCGGCGCGGATGTCCACCTCGACCCCGGTCAGGAGGCGGATGCCGATCCCTCTTGCGTTCAGTTTCTCGATGGCATGCCTCTGACCGGCGAGGCGCTCCGCGTTCAGGCCATGGGCGATCCCGAGCCCTGCGGAGTGGTCCGTGACGGCCAAGTACTCGTATCCGCGGGCACGGGCGGCCAACGCCAGCTCGGAAAGGGTGCTCCTTCCGTCACTCCAGTCGGAATGAACGTGGAAATCCCCACGGATGTCCCGCTCCTCGACGAGGCGGGGAAGCGTGCCCGCCTCGGCCAGATCGATCTCCCCCTGATCCTCCCGGATCTCCGGCGGGATCCAGTCGAGTCCCAGTTGCCGGTAGAAGGCCTCCTCGTCAGAGAAATATTCCAGCCGGTTCGTGTCGATGCGGGTGATGCCGTATTCGCTCAGGCTCAGGCCCTGCTTCTGGGCCCTCGTTCTCAGGGCGATGTTGTGTTCCCGGCTCCCCGTGAAATGCTGGAGAAGCGAACCGAATGCCTGGTGCTCCACCATCCTCAAGTCCACTTGGAGCCCCTTGTCGAGAAGAACGCTTGCCTTCGTGGGACCCTGAGCGAGGACTTCCCGGATCTGGGGAAGGGCCGCGAAGGCCACGACGACCATCCCGGGATCGTCGGCGGTCCCCATCAGGTCGATGTCTCCCACCGTCTCCCGGAAACGGCGGAGGCTTCCGGCGGCGGTCAGATTCCGGACGCCGGGAAGGGGCCTGAGGGCCGCGAGGATTTCCTCGACGATGGGCAACGCTTCGCCGATCGGGATCCGCCGGTCCTTTTGCCTGAAAGTCTGGACCTGATGGAGGAGGTTCTGTGCCGTCTTCTCTCCCATCCGGGGGATGGCGGCGACGCGGCCTTCGAGCAGGGCCTGCTCCAGCGACTCGACGGAGTCGATGCCCAACTCGGCAGCAAGGCGATGGGCCGTCTTCGGACCGACCCCTGGGATCTCCAGGAGACGGAGCATTCCCTCGGGAAACTGAACCTTGAGTTCCTCGTGGACGGCCAGCCTCCCCGTGGCGACCAGCTCGGCACTCTTCTTGGCGATCGCCTCGCCGATCCCGGGGATATCCCGGAGTTCCTCCCCACGGGCGATCCGATCGGCGATGGGATCCGGCAGCCGGTCGATAACCTGGGCCGCCCGGCGGTAGGCCCGGACCTTGAAGGGATTCTCTCCCTTGAGTTCCAGGAGATCGGCCATCTCCAGAAAGACTTTGGCGATCTCGTCGTTTTGCATAGACCTGCCCCTTTGTCATGCTGCGGCGACTCCGGCATGGGGCAGGACCCGCCGCAGGTGCGTGATGAGTCGCGGATTACGGCTTTCTATGGAAATCCGGGCAATGATGGAGAGGGAGAAGATAGAGATCGTGGAGGCTGCAGATGCCGGCGTCCCCGCGGCAGCAGCCGTAGACGGAGCTCAGGCTGTTGATGCCCATGAAGGTCTCTTCGAGAACCTGAGGGTTATTGTCGAAGTGCTCACAGTTTCCGCAGCATCTCCTCTCTGGTAACTCCGGGGGCTGGCCCGGCATCCAACGGCGTCTTTTCATCTTTGTTTGTGATCCATATCTTTTTCCGGCTTCTATTTCATGTTTCTGTCAATCCCCGCTTCTGACGGCGACGAAGATCCTGTAGAAGACGGTGATCAGCAGCAGCCCCAGGGTCCAGACGCCGACAGTGATGGCGATCTCGGGGCCCGTCGGGATGTAGTCGGTGATCGCCTCCAGGGGCGACGGGACGAACCCCGTCACGATGAGTCCCAGGCCTTTCTCGATCCAGAGAGAAGCAAATACCCCGATGCACGCGACGGCCAGGATGCCTTCCCGCCGACGCCACCGGGGAACGATCAACAGGGACAGGGAGATGAAGGCCAGGAGCGCCGAGGCGGTCATCCAGTTGGCGATCATGCTGTGGCCCTCTAGGCCTAGGAAGAGGTATCGGAAGTGGTCCACGTGCCCCGGGATCTGGCCATAGAAGGTGGTGAAGAGCTCGACCAGGACGAAGAAAATGCTCGTGGCCAGCGCGTAGGCTACGATCTTGGCCAGGGTCTGGATCGCCTTTTCCCCCGCGTCGAATCCGGTGAGCCTCCTGAGGAGCAGGCAGAAGAGGATCAAAAGGGCTGGGCCGGAGGCAAAGGCCGAGGCAAGAAACCGCGGCGCCATGATAGCCGTCAGCCAGAAGCCCCTCCCCGGGAGTCCCGCGTAGATGAAGGCCGTCACGGTGTGGATGCTGATCGCCCAGGGGATGGAGAGGATGATCAGGGGCTTGACCCATTGGGGCGGCGGGACCCCCATGCGGTCGCTCTCCAGGACCGTCCAGCCGGTCACAATGTTCAGGAGCAGGTAACCGTTCAGGACGATCATGTCCCAGAACAGGATCGAGGTCGGCGAGGGGTGGAGCAGGACGTTCATGACCCGGTCCGGGCGCCCCAGATCGACGAAGACGAAGGTGATGCACATGACGACCGCAGCCACAGCCAGGAACTCCCCGAGGATCGTGATCTTCCCGAAGGCCTTGAAGTCGTGCAGGTAGTAAGGCAGGACCAGCATCACCGCCGATGCGGCGACCCCGACCAGAAAGGTGAACTGGGCGATGTAGAGGCCCCAGGAGACGTCCCGGCTCATTCCGGTGATTCCCAAGCCGTAATCGAGCTGCCTGAGGTAGAAGAAAAGGCCGATGGCCGTCAGGGCCAAGAGACTGGCCATCCAGATCCAGTATCCGCGACTTCCTTTCAGGGCTTTTTCGAGCACGGCGTCCTCACAATCGATAATAGATCTGGGGTCCCGTCCCCAGCTCCGACCGGCGTCGGATCGAGAAGCCACCCTCCAGGGTGAGCCGGAGATCCGAGCCCTTCTCTTCCAGATCCCCGAAGATCAGGGCCTTTTCCTTGCAGGCGGTCACGCAGGCTGGCAGGAGCCCCTTGGCGAGCCGTTCCTCGCAGAAGTTGCATTTTTCCACCACCCCCCTGGTCCGGGTGGGGAAATCCGGGGTGAGCTTGCTGATGAACGGCCGCGGGTCCCGGTAATTCATGCTTCGGGAACCGTAGGGGCAGGCGGCCATGCAGAACCGGCAGCCGATGCACCGGTGGTAGTCCATCATCACGATCCCGTCGGCCCTCTGGAAGGTGGCCTTCGTGGGGCAGACCCGGACGCACGGAGGGTTCTCGCAGTGATTGCACAGGACCGGCAGCGCCAGCGTCCGGATCGCCTTGGGCTGGCGGAGGTGGGTCTCGGCGGGGAAGATGTGTCCCATCTTCTCCAGGGAGATCCAGTGGACATCGTCCTTGAGGTCCTTGAAGTCGGGAACGTTGTGG
>CAYOGU010000272.1:0-5124 GCA_964403345.1 uncultured Syntrophus sp.
CGAACCCCGGCCGCCCTATGTGGTTGCCCTGGCTGCAGTCCCCGGCGGGCCTGGGGTCCTGAGGGTGCGCTGCCGGCGTCTTCTGCCGGACGGCGGCGTGGCTCCCATCCCCTGCGAACCCCTGGGCCGGTCCGAAGGCGTGGTTTTTAAGTTCGATGGCCCCTGCGGCGATGGATAAGATTCATGGCCCCGGCCCTTGCGTTGTGCCGGAGCGGGAGGAGGAGGAAACAGGCGGACCATGAGGAAGGCGATCGTCCAACTGTACGAGATCCAGGAACCCCGGGAGGCGGAACGGCTCGTCGAGATGGGGGTGGATCACATCGGGAGCGTGCTCCTCTCCCAGGAGGGGTGGAAGGTCCCCGCCATCCGGGACGTCTGCCGCCTGGTCGGCTCGTCACCCGCCAAGAGCAGCCTGATCCCCCTCTTCACCAGGGCGGACGACATCCTGCGCGCCCTGGACTACTACCAGCCTGCCCTCGTTCATTTCTGCGAGTTCATCCCCCTGGCTGCCTCCGATCATGCCCGCCGGGAGGCCTGCTTGGCCGATCTGGTCCGGACTCAGGAACGCGTCAAAAGGGAGTTTCCGCCGATCGGGATCATCCGGTCGATCCCCGTCCCGGCGGCGGTCCCGGCCGATCCGGCCCCTGTCCGGGATGCGATCCTCCAGATCGCCCGGAGCCTGGAGCCGCACAGCGACTTCTTCATGACCGACACCCTCCGCGGTTCCGTGGAGGGTGGGGGCGCCCAACCGGTCGAGGGATACGTCGGGATCACCGGGGAGACCTGCAACTGGGACCTGGCCGCAGCGATCATCGAGGCAAGCCGGATCCCCCTGATCCTCGCCGGGGGGATCGGCCCCGACAACGTCTGCGAGGCTATCCGCCGGCTCCGTCCCGCGGGGATCGACAGTTGTACCCGGACCAACGCCCGAGACCCCCTGGGAAGGCCTGTCCGGTTCAGGAAAGACCTGGACCGCGTCCGGCGCCTTCTGGACGAGGTCGAAAGGGCGGAAGGAGACCTTTAGGCGGCAGGAGCGGCAATCGGGCCGGGCCTTGCGCCAGACAGGAGGAACCGAAAGATGCGGAGAGCCGATCGTGAGATCAAGGCCCGGGAAGATCTCCGGGCGATCATGGAGGCCGCGCGGGTCTGCAGGATCGGGATGTGCGACGAAGGGGGTCCCTATGTCGTGCCGATGAACTTCGGCCTGGGGGAGAACTGCCTCTATTTCCACTGTGCCCGGGAGGGGAGGAAAATCGATATCCTCCGGAAGAACGACCGGGTCTGTTTCGAGATGGACATCCTCCACGAGGTCCGACGGGAGGCCCTCCGCTGCGGCTGCACCGCCCGCTTCGACAGCATCATCGGTTTCGGCCGGGCGGTGATCCTGGAGGACCCCGGAGAGAGGAAGGCCGCTCTGGACCGGATCATGGAGCACTACGGCTCCGAGGGCCCTTTTGACTATGCGGGCGGGTACTTCGACAAGACGGCGATCATCCGGATCGATATCGAGGAGCTGACCGGCAAGCACCACGACTAGCGTTCAGGCGGCCTGCGGTCCTTCTGGACCAGACCTGCCTCGAAGGTTCTACCGCCGTCGCCTGTCATTCCTTCATTGACGGAAGGCCTCCTGATTGGATATAACTGGCGAATGGCTGAGCGTTTTTCCGTTCATGGACACGGTCCGGGATTGCTTCCCGGTTCTCTGGAGGATTCGGAAGGAGGTTCTGCAATGAGAAGATGGGGACTGTGCTTCGTTCCGGTGCTTTTGTTGGCCCTCTTTTTAACCGCCGGCGCCGCGCCGGCCCAGCAAACCCTGAACGCCTATTCGATCTGGCCGGAGAACTGGGCCCGGCCGATGTTCACCGAGTTCGAGAAGGCGACGGGGATCAAGGTCAACTTCATCCGATTCTCCTCGGGTGAGGCCCTCGCCCGGATCATCGCCGAGAAGAACAACCCGCGCGTCGATGTCCTGTTCGGCGGTCCTGTGGAGACTCACATCGCGGGGATCAAGGAGGACGTCTTCGAACCCTACAAGCCGCCGGCCTTCGCCGAGCTCGCCCCCCGCTTCAGGGACTCCCAGGCCTACTGGGTGGGAATCGCCGACGATCCTCTGGTCTTCATGAGCAACAACAAGTTCCTCAAGGAGAAGGGGCTCACGCCTCCCACTTCCTGGAACGACCTTCTGAACCCCGCCTACAAGGGGATGATCCAGATGGCCGATGCCCGGACCTCCGGGACGGCCGTCACCCGGATCTTCTCGATCATCGAGGTCAACGGCCGTGACGAGAACAAGGCCTTCGACTACATGAAGAAGCTCCGCCAGAACGTCCAGGTCTACACCAAGAGCGGCGGCGGCGGGACGATCCCGGTGGGCTTGGCCCAGGCCGGCGCCGGGATCTTCTTCATCGTCGATGTCCTCAAGACCCGCCAGGAGGGCTACGACGTGGCGATCTCCTTCCCGAAGGAGGGAATCGGGACTTCCGTCGAGGCGATCGCCCTGCTCAAGGGGGCCAAGAACGCTGCCGTCGGCAAGAAGCTGATCGACTGGGCCGCGAGCCCCGCCATGCAGAACTTCTATGCCTCCTACAAGATCAACTTCATCCCGGCCCACCCGAAAGTGAAGACCGAGGCGTCTCTCGCCGAGATCATCAAGGGCGCCAAGATCTTCCCGATCGACGAGGAGTGGGCGGGCCAGAACCGAAAGCGGATCGTGGACCGTTGGATCAAGGAGGTCCTGCCGTAAAGGAAGGAATCCATGCCTGACGCGACTGCCGTTGCCGCGCTGAACCCCTCGGACCGCCTCCGGCGGATGCTCCGGGATCCGCTTCTGCTTTCGATCCTGATCATCCTCTGGGCGCTCCTTTTTTTGTTCATCGCCTATCCGCTGGTCAGTCTCCTGGTCCGGACGTTCACCGACGAGGGAAAGCTCTCCCTCGCCGGTGTCCTTTCGATCCTCGGTGATCCGGTTCAGCGCCAGGCCCTCTGGAACAGCCTGCTTTTGGGGGGCCTCGTCGGCCTCTGCGGGACGGTCCTGGGGTTCCTGTTCGCCTTCACGGCCGTCCGGACGAACCTCAGCAAGGGCTGGGTCCTTTTCCTCGACGCGGCGATCATCCTCCCCCTGATCTCGCCCCCCTTCACCACGGCGATCGCCATGATCTTCTCCTTCGGCCCCCGTGGGTTGATCACCTACGACCTTTTGGGGATCTCGGGCTTTTCGATCTACGGTCTGCACAGCACGCTCTTTTCCGAGACGATCACCTTCTTCCCGATTGCTTACCTGACCCTCAAGGCGATCCTCTCCGGGATCGACCCCACGGTGGAAGATATGGCCTTCAGCCTGGGGAGCTCCCGCTGGCGGGTCTTCCGGACGGTGACGCTCCCGCTTACGGTCCCGGGGATCGCGAACGCATTCCTGCTCCTGTTCGCGGCGTCCCTCGCCGACTTCGCGACGCCGCTGATCCTTGCTGGGAACAGCTTCCCGATCCTTCCGACCCAGGCCTACCTCCAGATCACGGGCCTCTTCGACCTCAAGGGCGGGGCGGTCCTCTCCTTCGTCCTTCTGGTCCCGGCCTTCGCGGTCTTCCTCCTTCAGCGCTTCTGGGTGGGCCGCAAGTACTACGTGACGATCACCGGCAAGGTGGGCGCCAGGACCGAGATCAAGAGCGTCCCACCCTGGATGCGCTGTGTCCTGCTTGTTGTCTGCCTGCTGATTTCGGCCTCGATCCTCTACTTCTATGCCCTTCTCTTCTACGCCTCGATCGTCAAGGCCTTCGGCGCCGACTTCACGATCACCTGGCGGCACTACCACGTCGTCTTCTCCGAGGGGCTCCAGGCGATCCGCGACACCCTCATCATCGCGGGGATCGGGATGCCCCTCGGCGGGATCTACAGCGTCGTCGTGGGGTACCTGGTCTGCAAGAAGGAGTTCATCTCCCGCCAGACGATGGAGATCGTCTCGATGATCAACTACTCCCTGCCCGGGACGATCGTCGGGATCGCGTATTTGCTGGTCTTCAACGACCCGCCGATCATGCTGACCGGGACGGCGATCATCATCATCGCCTGCTACGTCTTCCGCTACGGCCCGACCGGGATCCGCACGACCGTGGCGATCCTCCAGCAGATCGACCCCTCGATCGAGGAGGCTTCCTTCAGCCTGGGGGCGAGCTCCGGGACGACCTTCCGCAGGGTCACGCTCCCGCTGATCCTTCCGGCCTTCTTCGCGGGCCTGGGCGTCGTCTTCATCCGGTCGATGACGGCGATCAGCGCCACGATCTTCCTCATCTCGATCAACTGGACCCTGATCACCGTCCGGATCCTGGAGAAGATGACCGAGCTCGAACTCGGCGTAGCGGCGGCCTTTTCGATCCTCGTGGTGGTCATCGTCTTTGTTGTCATCGGGGCGATCAGCCTCTTTTTGCGGCTCTTCCGGCAGCCCGGGGCGCCGGAGATGTCCAATATCCTCGGAGGGTAGCGATCCATGGAAGCGGTCCGCATCCGTTTAGAGCAGATCCAGAAGACATTCATCCACCGGATCAAGGGGGAGGTCACTGCGGTGGACAACGTGAGCCTGGACGTGGAACCCGGGGAGTTCCTCACGCTCCTGGGCCCCTCGGGATGCGGAAAGACGACGACGCTGCGGATGATCGCGGGTTTCGAGCGGCCCGACCGGGGGCGGATCTTCATCGGCGGCGAGGATGTGACGGACCTGATGGCGAACCAGCGGAACATCGGCTTCGTCTTCCAGAACTACGCCCTGTTCCCGCACCTGTCGGTCTTCGAGAACGTAGCCTACGGCCTCAAGGTCCAGGGAAAGCAGGCGGCGGAGATCGACCGTGAGGTCGCCCGCGTCTTGGAACTCGTGGGCCTGGCTGGCTACGAGCGACAGTTTCCCCACCAGCTCTCGGGCGGGGAGCAGCAGCGGGTGGCCCTGGCCAGGGCCGTGGTCATAGAGCCCCGGGTCCTGCTCTTCGACGAGCCCCTCTCCAACCTGGACGCGAAGCTCCGGGTCTACATGCGCAGCGAGATCCGCCGCCTCCAGAAGGCCCTGGCGATCACCGCCGTCTACGTGACCCACGACCAGGAGGAGGCGATGGCGATCTCGGACCACATCGCCGTCATGAA
>CAYOGU010000273.1:0-5110 GCA_964403345.1 uncultured Syntrophus sp.
CTCGACCCACGGATTAGAAGTCCGTTGCTCTATCCAGCTGAGCTACAGGCGCTTATCCTCATGACGCACTGTGTTCAGTCTCATTTTAAAGAAGGCGGTTTATAACTTCTTTGCAGGAGTTTGTCAAGATCTGATTGAAATATTTTCCTCCCTTACCGGACATAACCGGCGATCCCGTCGAAACGGTATCCTTTCTTGGTAATCCCCTCGCCGCTCGAATCGGTCGTGTAGAAATGGAGCCCCGCCCCGGGATGGACCCAGCGGTAGAGCTCCCTGGTTCCGGCGAGGCGCGATGTCGCGATGTTTCCGATGGAACCCTCGAGATGGTAACCCGCCAGCGGCTTGCCGCCCCCCTGGGGGTCGTAGGAATAAAAGTGGTCCCCCTTGGCGGGGTTGAACCATCGATAGAATTCCCTCGTCCCGGGCGTCCCGGGGACAAAGAGCCGAAAGGCGAGCCCCTGGCCCGTGAATCCCCTCGCCTGCAGCCGGGAGGCCTCTGCCTGGGGATTGGAGGTGTACAGGTAGTCCGATGCGGCCTGATAGCGGTAGACCTGGATCAGCGAGGAGGGCGCCGCGTCGGCGGTCACTTCCAGGAAGACCTCGACGTCGGCCGCGCCGCCGTTCGAGGTGAAGTAGACATGGTCCCCGTACAGGCCCGGTGTGAGTTGCCGCGTATTGAGGGCGATGTTGACATAATCGGTTTCCCTTGTGGTCATCCCGCTGTCGGGAAACACGGTAATCCAGCCGCGAGGCCCCCTGAGCAGCGGCCTGGCCAGGACCCGGACCCCCTCGATGGCCACCCGCCCCGGTCCGTTGATGATCGTCAGGAGATGAGGCCCGTCCGGCCGTCCTTCGGCGATGCGGACCTCCTCCCATTGCCTCTGCTCGGAATACCCGTCGATCTGGTTCACGAACTGCTCGTCCAGAAACACGCTGAGCGGGCCGCCCTCCGGGGACTTCCAGATGAAAAGGCCGATCCCCGTCCCCGTGAAGCGGTACCGGAGGGCGTTCGATTCGCCTTGACCGGCGGGATAGCCCCGCTCCTCGGACCAGGCGCCGGACAGTTCCAGCCCCTCCCGGAGAGCCGCCGTCGACGGATAGCTGCCCGTACCGGCCACGGCTTCGTTCCGGAAGGAGACATACCGTCCTTCCGGCACCGGGGCTCTGGACGGCATGCCCCGGGAACCGGCGATCCCGGCCTTCCATTTCAGGATCTCTTTCCCCCGGTTCCTCACATGGATGCGCCGTGTCACGGGCTCGCCCGGACGGACCGTCCCGAAATCGATCCGAAACGGCTCCAGGGACAACATGGAGGCGGAGGCCAGTTCCGTGAGACGGACCAGGACAAAGACCGTTCGCGTCCCCGCCGCGGAACTGAAACGAATCGTTTCCCTGAAGACGCCCCGAGGCTCTTCCCGGCGATAGGCCGCCATCTGGCCGACGGCCTCCAGCTTCAGGAGCAGCGTGCCCCTGGACTGCCTCGCCGCCGAGCCGCTCTCGTTCAGGAAGGTCACCAGGATCCGGATCGGTTCCGGCTTGTCGTAGAGCACCCCCGAGATGTCCGGGTTCTCCGTCGCCCCCCATCCCTCGGGAGGCTCCAGGGTCCAGTCCAGGACTCCGGATCCCAGGTTCTTCAGATAGAAGACCCGCCCCGCTTCCTCGCCCGGTCCCAGGGACCCCAGGTCGATCTCCCTGGGATGGATCGCCAGGACCGGCTGAAGCTGGCTTTCGCCTCGCCCCGGCGGTCCCTGCGCCCCGGCTTGCCGCGGCAGCTCCGCCGCATCCAGGGCAGAAGACAAGCCGCCCAGGATCAGGCATACCCACAACGACCAGGCCACAGCCGAAAACCAATGTTTCTTCATCGATCACTTCCCTGAAAGGTTCACCGGTTACTAGCGCAAAGCGGCAAAGAACGCAACGCTTTTCCACCCGGAGCCGTGGCCCGGTTCGTGTCCGGCGATGGATTTCCGGCGCTTATGAATCATTTTCGACCCTGCGGCGTCCCGCTCCGCATCCATCGCCGACACGGGGAAAACCGAGTCGCGACCCCGCCCTGAAAAGACTTGACACCCTTGGGACATCCCGATATATCATGCCACGACTTTAAATCCGCCAATGAAGGAAATGGGTTGAGATTCCCCATACCTGGCTGCGGGTGGAAACGGGAGCCATGGACGAGGAACAACTGAAGTACTGGATCGCCCTTCGGGCAGTGGAAGATGTGGGCGCCGTGGGTTTCAAGACCCTGCTGGCCGCCTTCCCTTCGCCCCGCGAGGTCTTTTCCGCACCTGCGGCCATGCTCCAGGCGGTTCCGGGAATCGGTCCGAAAACGGCGGCCCATATCCGCGCCTTCTCGGATTGGAAAACGGCCGAGCAGGAGATCCGCCGGACCGCCAAGCTCGGCGCCTCGATCGTGACCTGCGCGGACCCGGGCTATCCACGCAACCTTCTGAACATCTATGACTATCCGCCTTTTCTTTACGTGAGGGGCTCCCTGGTTCCGGACGAGATTACCGTGGCCCTCGTGGGCTCCCGCCTCGCTTCGCCCTACGGCCGCTATGTCACCGAAAACCTGAGCCGAGAACTGACCCTCCAGGGGGTGACCGTGGTCAGCGGCCTGGCGCGGGGCATAGACGCCGCGGCGCACCGCGGCGCCCTGGCCGGCAAAGGCCGGACCATCGCCGTCCTGGGCTGCGGGCTGGACCTGATCTACCCCCCCGAGAACGCGGATCTGGCAGAGGCCGTCGCCGCTCAGGGAGCCATCGTCACGGAATTTCCCCTGGGCACGCCCCCCAATCCCCCCAACTTCCCCTCCCGCAATCGGATCATCAGCGGCATCTCTCTGGGGGTCGTCGTCGTGGAAGCGGGCGAAAAGAGCGGCTCCCTCATCACGGCGCGGATCGCCGGCGAACAGGGCCGTTCGGTCTTCGCCGTTCCCGGGGCGATCGATTCGGCCGGTTCGCAGGGCACGCACCGTCTGATCAAACAGGGGGCCAAGCTGGTCGAAAGCGTCGAGGACATCCTCGAGGAGATTCTCCCCCAGGCGGGCGCAATTTTTCACAGGGACCGCTTCTCCGATCGGCCCGCCGCCGGGGGACGTCCCCGGGATGAATCCAATCCGCCCGATCCACCGGCAGCGGGGCTAAGCGACCGGGAGAAACGGCTGCTTCCCCTGATCCCGCCGGACCCGGTGGGGATCGATCAACTGATCGCCGCATCTTCCATGACCGCTCAGGAAGTCCTGAACGGTCTTCTCGTTCTCGAGCTATGCGGACTCGTCCGGCAGTTGCCGGGTAAAATGTTCGAACGTAAGGAGCCATCGACTTGAATTCATTAATTATCGTAGAATCCCCGACCAAGGTCAAGACCATCCACAAATATCTCGGGCCGGAATACGACGTCCGGGCCTCGGTCGGCCACATCAAGGATCTGCCGAAGAACAGCCTGGGAATCGACCCCGAGCGCCAGTTCAAGCCCTCCTACGCGGTCATGGAGAGCAAGAAGAAGGTGGTCGCCGAGCTCAAGAAGGCCGCGGCCAAGGTCCAGCAGATCCTCCTCGCCCCGGACCCCGACCGGGAGGGGGAAGCCATCGCCTGGCACATCGCCGAGGAGATCGGCGGCAAGGGAAAGACGATCCGGCGGGTTCTCTTCAACGACCTCACCCGGGAGACCATCCTCGAGGCGATCGCCCATCCCCGCGACCTCGACGTCAACCGCTACGAGGCCCAGCAGACCCGGCGCATCCTGGACCGCCTCGTGGGATACCAGATCAGCCCCATCCTCTGGGACAAGGTGAAGCGCGGGCTCTCCGCGGGCCGGGTCCAGTCCGTGGCCGTCCGGATCATCTGCGACCGCGAGGCCCAGATCCGGGCCTTCGTGCCCGAGGAGTACTGGAACCTCACCGCCCTCCTGGAAGGTTCGAACCCTCCCCCCTTCGAAGCCAAGCTCACGAAAATCGACGGCAAGAAGGCGAAGATCGGCGACGGAACGCGTTCCGCCGAAATCGTCGCCTCCCTCCAGGGCGCCGCCTTCAAGGTCTCGGCCGTGGAGAAGAAGGAGGTCAAGCGTCAGCCGCCGCCGCCCTTTACGACAAGCAAATTGCAGCAGGAGGCCTCCCGCTGGCTCCGGTTCTCGGCGAAGAAAACCATGTCGACCGCCCAGAGGCTCTACGAGGGGATCGAGCTGGGTCCCGAGGGACCGGTGGGTCTGATCACCTACATGAGGACCGACTCCGTCCGCCTGGCGAACGAAGCGATCCATGAGGCGCGGGAATACATCCGCAAAAATTACGGCGCACCCTATCTGCCCGCCAAACCCAGGACCTACAGCGTTTCCGGGGAGGCCCAGGACGCCCACGAGGCGATCCGCCCTTCGTCCATGGCCTATCCTCCGCAGAACATCAAGGCCTTCCTGACCCCGGATCAGTTCCGCCTCTATCAGCTCATCTGGAACCGTTTCATGGCCTGCCAGATGAACCCGGCCCTCCTGGACCAGACCACGGTGGATATCGCCGCCTCGAACTGCACCTTCCGCGCCCAGGGATCGGTCATGAAATTCCCCGGCTTCACCACCGTCTACACGGAAGGCAAGGAGGACAACGGCGACGAGAACGGCATCGGGAAACTTCTGCCGGAGATCAAGGAGGGGGAAATCCTGAAACTCCTCTCCCTGACGCCCGAACAGAAATTCACACAGCCGCCCCCCCGCTTCTCCGAGGCGTCACTCGTCCGCGAACTGGAGGAGAACGGAATCGGCCGGCCCAGCACCTATGCCACGATCCTCAGCACGATCCAGGAGCGGGAGTACGTCCAACTGGACAAGGGCCGATTCGTCCCCACGGACCTGGGCATCCTCGTCACGGACCTCTTGGTGAAGAATTTCCCGCGCATTCTGGACGTGGCCTTCACCGCCTCGATGGAAACGGAACTGGACCGGATCGAGGAAGGAAAGACGAACCGGCTGGATACCCTGAACGATTTCTATCGGCCCTTCACCGAGGAGCTCAAAAAGGCGAAGGCGAACATGCGCGACGTCAAGCGCGAGGAGACGCCGACGGATCTCATCTGCGAGAAATGCGGCAAGCCCATGGTCATCAAATGGGGCAAGAACG
>CAYOGU010000274.1:0-5105 GCA_964403345.1 uncultured Syntrophus sp.
CGGCCGGTTTTCCGCCCTACAGGTCGCAGATCGCGCGGTGGGTGGCCAGTTCGGCCGCGGACCGCGTGGACGAGGCGTAGATGCAGGGGAACATCAGGGGCGGGCAGGCCGGGCGGACATGGATCTCCTTGGCCCCGTTGTCCCAGAGCTTGCGGATCGTGTAGTTCTTCAACTGCGTCCCCCGGACGATCGAGTCCTCGCAGACCACCATCCGGGCGCCCTCGATCACGTCCCGCACGGCGCTGAGCTTCATCGTCGCGACCAGGTCCCGGATGTCCTGGGAGGGGGGGGTGTAGCTCCGGCCGTAACCGGGCGTGTACTTGACCAGGGGCCTGCGGAAGGGAAGCCCCGATTCCATGGCGTATCCGATGGCGTGGCCCACGCCCGAATCGGGGACGCCGGACACGAGATCCGCCTCGACATGGTCGGCCCTGGCCATGGCCCGGCCGCACCGCTCCCGGGCGTTCTCCACGCTGATCCCCTCGTAGACCGAGGTCGGATAGCCCGTGTAGATCCACAGGAAGGCGCAGACCTGCTTCTCGGGTCCCATCGGCCTCTCGTTCCAGATGCCGTTGGCGTCCAGGCGGACGATCTCCCCCGGGCCGAGCGAACGGGCCTGTTCGTAGCCCAGGTTGGGGAAGGAGCAGGACTCCGTCGCGGCCGCGTATCCGTCCGGGTTGCCGTCCCGGCCGATCCTGCGGCCGATGACCAGGGGAAACCGCCCGTAGCGGTCCCGCGCCGCATAGATCCCGTCCTCGGCCATCAGGAGGAGGCAGACCGATCCCCTGACGACCTCCTGCATCTGGAAGATCCCGTCCACGATGTCCTCGCCCCGGTTGATCAGGGCGGCGATCAGCTCGACGTTGTTGACGCCCCCGTCGGCCATCTCGGTGAAGGAGGCCCCCTCCCGGAGGAGCTTCCCGGTCAGCTCGTCCCGGTTGGTGATCAGGCCCGTCGCGGCCAGGGCGTAGGTCCCGAATTTCGACCGGATGATCAGGGGCTGGGGGGAGAGGTCGTCGATGGCGCCGATCCCCATCCAGCCCTCCATCGACTGATAGTCGTCCACGAAACGGGACTTGAACTGCGCCTGGCTGATCCGGTGGATGGCGTTGGAGAACCCTCCCTCCCCGAAGACCGCCATGCCGGCATTCTCCGTGCCGAGATGGGAGTGATAATCCGTCCCGTAAAAGAGGGTCTTGGTGCAGCCCTCCCGTGATACCACGCCGAACAGTCCACCCATAGGATCTTCCCCCTAACCTTCAATGTCCCGGCATCGGCCCGCGGCCCGCCGGGTGTCCCTACGCGAATTTTTCCTGCAGCTTCAGATAGACGATCTCCGGCACCAAGCCCTTGACCGACCCCCCGAGGCTGGCCGCCTCGTTGATGATCGTGGAGGAGGTGTAGAACCACTTGTATCCGGTCATGAGGAACACCGTCTCGATGTCCCGGTTCAGCCTCCGGTTGATGAGGGCCAGCTGGAACTCGTATTCGAAATCCGAAAGGGCGCGCAGCCCCCTGAGGATGACGTTGGCCCCCGCCCCCTTGACGTAGTCCACCAGGAGCCCGCTGAAGCTGTCCACGCGGACGTTCTTGCAGTCGCGGATCACCTCCTGGATCATCTCCAGCCGGTCCTCCACGGAGAACAGCGCTTTCTTGTTCGGATTGTAGGCGATCAGCACGATGAGCTCGTCGAACATCCTGAGCCCCCGCTTGATGATGTCCACGTGACCGTTCGTGATGGGGTCGAATGAACCGGGGTAGACCGCGATTTTCTTCATAGGCGGGATTCCTTTTATTCTTTGATTTTAAGAAAAGACAGCATGGTGTCGCCGTAGCGCCTCTGGTCGGCCAGGGCCACCCGTTCCCCGAGCGCCCCTTCCGGCGTCTCCCGCACCGAATGCTGCAGCACGGCGACGCCGGTTTCGGTCAGGAGTTCCCCCCCCTTCAGCCACTCGACGACCCGGTGGACAAAGCCCTCGTCATAGGGGGGATCGGCAAAGAGGATGTCGAACCTTTGCCCCTTCCGGATGAAATGCCGGACCCCCGCCCCGGCATCGGCGAGGACGACCTCCGCCCGCGCCTCGTATTCCAGAAGCCGCAGGTTCTCGCGGATGGCGTCGGCCAGGCGCTTCCGGCTCTCGACGAAACCGGCGAAACCGGCCCCCCGGCTCAGGGCCTCCAGGCCCACGTTCCCGCAGCCGGCGAAGAGGTCGAGGAAGCATGCCCCATCGAGAGGCTGGAGGATATCGAAGAGGGATTCCTTGGTCCGGTCGGCGGTGGGCCGGATGCGGCAGCCTTTCGGCAGCCGGAGAATCCTCCCCCTGGCCCGGCCTCCGACGATCCTCATAGATACTTCTGGATCAGGATCTCCGCGATCTGGACCGCGTTGAGCGCCGCGCCTTTCCGGATATTGTCGGCCACGACCCAGAGGTTGATCCCGTTCGCGATGGATTCGTCCTCCCGGATCCGCCCCACCAGGGTGTCGTCCCCGCCGGCCGCATCGATCGCCAGCGGATAGACCTTGAAGCCCGGGTCGTCGACGACCTTGACGCCCGGGGCCGTGGACAGGAGCTTGCGGACGTCCGCAACGGTGAGCTTCTTCTCGGTCTCGATGTTGACGGCCTCGGAGTGGCTGTGGAAGACCGGCACCCTCACCGTCGTCGCCGTGACGGCGATGCCGGGGTCGTGCATGATCTTCTTGGTCTCGTTGACCATCTTCATCTCTTCCTTCGTGTAGCCGTTTTCGAGGAAGACGTCGATGTGGGGCAGGCAGTTGAAGGCGATCTGGTGGGGATAGACCTTGACTGCGGGTTTCTGCCCGTTCATGATGGCGCGCGTCTGGAGTTCGAGCTCCTCGATGGCCTTCTTCCCCGTCCCGGAGACGGCCTGGTAGGTGGAAACCACGATCCGCTTGATCCGGGCCGCGTCGTGGATCGGCTTGAGGGCCACGACCATCTGGATCGTCGAGCAGTTGGGGTTGGCGATGATCCCCCGGTTCTTGTAGAGGGCGATGTCCTCGGGATTCACCTCGGGCACGACCAGGGGGATCTCCGGCACCATCCGGAAGGCGCTGGTGTTGTCGACGACCACGCATCCCGCCTTGGCGGCGATCGGGGCGAACTCCTCGCTTCTTCCGCCGCCCGCGGAGAAGAGGCCGATCTGGACGCCCTTGAAGGAGTTCTCGTCCAGGACCTCCACGGGGCAGGGCTTTCCCCTGAAGGTCAGTTCCTTGCCCTTCGACCTTTCCGAGGCCAGCAGGGTCAGCTTGCCCACCGGAAACCGGCGCTGTTCAAGAACCTTGATCATCTCGTTGCCCACGGCCCCCGTGGCCCCAACCACCGCGACATGATAGCTTTTCATAACCCCTTCCCCTGTCCTGAATTCAGGATGCTTCCTGATCCCTGCGCTCCCTAGAGCGGGTGATCCTCACACTGGCTCTTCCTCGACCGAAGGTCCGCGACGCCCTTCCTCAGGAGGCGGTACAGCAGCCATACCGGACCCGAGAGGCTGTATCCGAAGGCGAATGTGAACATCATGATCTCGGGATTGGCCACCACGATCGCCAGGATCAGGATGATCAGGACGAAGGACATGAATGGCTTCCGCGAGAAGAAATTCAGGTCTTTGAAACTGTAATACTTGATGCTGCTCACCATGAAGAGGGCCACGGCCACCGAGGCGAACAGGACCGGCAGCTCCGTGAAAGGCCCCTGCCCGCCCAGGTAGTAGTACAGGATGACCCCCGTCCCCACCACGGCCGCGCCCCCCGGGATCGGCAGGCCGTTGAAGAACCGGCTGTCGATGACCCCGATCTGGACGTTGAACCGGGCCAGGCGGAGCGCGCCGCAGGTCACGAACAGGAAGGCCGCCAGCCATCCCCACTTCCCGAAGGAGAAGAGGGACCAGTTGTAAAGGAGGACGGCCGGCCCCACGCCAAAAGTCACCAGGTCGCACAGGGAGTCGTACTCCCCGCCGAACTTGCTGGTCGTATGGGTCATCCGGGCGATCCTTCCGTCCAGGCTGTCCAGGACGACCGCGATCAGGAGCGTCAACGCCGCGAGCTCGAACATCCCCTTCACGGACGCGATCACCGAATAGAAGCCGCAGAACAGGTTGGCCGTCGTAAAGAGGTTCGGCAGGACATAGATTCCCTTCTTCATGCGATCCCGTCTGAAAGATTGAACCCTTTTCATGTCGTCTCTCCTATGGGTGTCTCACCCGCCCTGACCTTGTCCCCCACCTTGACCAGGCACGTCGTACCGAGCGGCAGGAACACCTCGACCCGCGAACCGAAGCGGATCAGGCCCAGCCGTTCGCCCTTGGCGACCTTCGCCCCCTCCCGGAGCCAGCAGACGATCCTCCTGGCGATCAGCCCGGCGATCTGGACGACCACGATCTCACGGCCCCCGTCCCCCCGGATCAGGAGCGTGTTCCGCTCGTTGAGCTCCGAGGCCTTGTCCAGGTTGGCCGACAGGAACTTTCCCTCCCGGTAACGGATGGAAACGACCTCGCCCGGACAGGGGCTCCGGTTCACATGGACGTTGAAAACGTTCATGAAGATGCTGATCTTCAGCGACGGCCGTCCCGGCTGCAGTTCGCTGACAGCCTCCTCGATCCGGATCACCTTCCCGTCCGCCGGGGAAATGACCTGCCCGGGTTTGTCCGCGGCCCGCCTCTCGGGATTGCGGAAAAACCAGGACACGAACAGGGTGACAACGAGCAGGGGCCATGCCAGCCAGGGGATCCCGGCCCAGAAGGCCGCCAGCGTCGCCAGACACAGGGGGACGGCAAAGGGCAGTCCCTCCCTGACGATGACGCTGTCGTGTCTGTCAGCCTTCGGCAAGAGCCCCCTCCCTTGTGACATCAGCCTGCCCGAGTTTTCCTTTCACTATCCGTCCGATTCTGTACCCTAATCGTCCCGGGATGTCAATCCCGGTATCGCGCCGGCGGCGCCCCCGTTCGCCCCTCTCCCCTCATCGGGCCGGGGCCGTCCCGGCGACCTTCATCTCCGCCTCCGAGGGACGCAGATACCGGGGCGCCAGCGTGACCGCGTCGCTCCCTCCCCCTTCCCGGAACCGGCGAAGGGCGATCCGGCCCACCGCCCC